>JAOZKQ010000492.1 GCA_029935275.1 Bacteroidales bacterium
CTCCCATCAATATGCCATTTCCCAATATTAGCAGTTTGGTAACCGGCTCCTGACATAACTTTTCCAATAGTAATCGCATTGGTATCAAGCTGAACATCATTCATAAACACGCCATGACTTAAAGGCCTTTGCCCGGTCATAAGTGTGGCCCTGAAAGGACTGCAAACTGGCATTCCTGAAATGGCCCGATAGCAGTTTACTCCTTCTCTTGCCAATTTATCAATATGCGGTGTTTTTACATCCGGGTTGCCACTATAACCAAAAGCTGATGCTCTCCATTGATCGGATAATATGATCAATACATTAGGTTTAGATGCTTCCTTCTCCTCCCCTTTTTTAACTGTCTGTTTACATGCACCAGTTAAAAGTATGACAGATATAATGATAAAAATAGTATTTTTCATATTCTAATCATTTGTTAATAAGCTTCATATTTGGTTTTCATAACATTTAAGGGTTCCGGGAGCCAAACCTTGTATCTTGTATTAGGGTCCCAGGTATTTCCGGCAGAGCTAAAATCACAAAAATGAATTTGTGATGCCGGGTCATTGGTTGATGCTATTCCTGTTCCCAATTTTAATGGAGCGGTAAATGATAACCAGATTCCTTCTGGTTTTGTTTCTGAAATCTGAATGTCAACAATGTTATTTTCGTGCTGAATAATAACTGCTTCATCAACAAATCCGTCATTAAATCTGGAATCGCGTGTCAATGCAATTGGACCGCGTAACAGAGCGGCGTGTCCGTTTAATTTTACCAGGCGTCCCCTTAAATCAAGTTGTAATTCAATTTTGTCTCCTTTCTTCCATGTGCGTGTTATTTTTGTATATCCTCCGGATAAAACCCCATCAATTTCTTCTCCATTTACCAGAAGGCTGTTTTGGATACTCCAATCCGGAATGCGCAATGCAACAGTAAATTTTCCGGGTTTATCAGGATTAATAGTAAATTGAATTTGATCACCTTCAGGGTAACTGGTTTTTTGTTCGAGCGTGATTTTACTTTTTGGAGAAAGCATAAATTCTGCAGAAAAATCGGTATATAAATTTATATAAACTTCGTCTGCAGAAGTCATTACAGCATAGCGTGGTATCATCATATAACCCCTGGGACCATTGGCTGAGCAACAGTTAATATTCATACCGCATTGATGATTGTGGTCTCCTCGTGAACCTTCCAGGGGACTGTACATTGCAATCTCCGATCCCCCATATCGTGTTGAGGCCATAAGGGCATTGTAATATGTTATTTCAATATGGTCGGCATACATTGATTTACCGGTAAGGCTAAGCAGATCATAATTAAGTTTCATCCATGTGGTCATTACACAAGTTTCCATTGTATGGAAGGTAGGATGAGTTTGTTGCTCTTTTCCATGATACCAGCTTTCAAACGAAGACCCTGATCCGGCAATATTTATTTCTTCATTTATGATATCCTGTACAGTCATTTCCACGGCCTTCAGATAATTGGCAATATCAGTTACTTTATATAATTCCAATAAGCCGTTATAACAAGACATCATTTCATAGGCCTTTTGTCCGTTTTCAGGTGAAAACCATTTTTCGGGATGAGGAAAACGATCTGCAACATGTATTCCGTTTAATGCCTTTGCAATTAGTTGTGGTCCGTTTGGAGTTTCCCATTGCTCTACAATGTATTTTGCAAAATTGAGGTAATTTTGGTTGTTGGTTTTATTATAAAGTAATATCATCGGTTCGAGGATCGAACTGCTGGCCATACCATGATAATATCCTGTTTCAATGATGTTTACCTTGCCAGGACCAAGCTGCGTAAGTAAATAATCTGCTTCTTTTCGTGCAGCTTTTAAGGCCTTTTTATCACCAGTGATGTCATGGTAGCGGAGTAAACCAAGTAATACGTATTTTCTGCCCCATATATCCCAATTTGTCAACTGGTTTTCAACAGGGTAATTGCCGATATATCCGTTTGGAAGTTGAGTTTCAATAATACTGCTTACTGATTTGCTCATATGATCCATAAGCTCTGCATCATGTGAATATTCCCATGCAGCAACTGCACCGAGCATCCATTTACCCCAGAATTCCATTTGCCATAAGTGAGTTTCATTTTTGTGCCGGAACGGCTCTACCAGATAGTCGTAATCCTGTGCTAAAACTCTTTTTTCCAGTATTAAATCCGTTTTCTCTCCTACGTATCCCCCTAATTTAAGTTGATTCTGTGGAATTGTTTTCAAGAAGTCTGAAACCTCCTGAGCATGAACAATAGCAGGTGCAAAGCTTATAAAAATCAGAAGAAGGGTAAATTTAGATTTTTTCATGATGAACTTATTTAAGAATTATTATTTTTTTAATATACACCAGGTATTAAACAGGGAATTTT
>JAOZKQ010000493.1 GCA_029935275.1 Bacteroidales bacterium
GCCATAACAGATAAAAAAGCCATAGCAACTATAAAAAGTAAACGTATTTTCATATTAGTAGTTTTTAATTTTTCAGACTCTAAAAATAATTAAAAAAAAAGAAAATCGCATATTTTATTAATCTTACTACCAAATTTGCGGTCAGTGGGTGACTCAGATCAGGGAAACAATGGCACTTTCTAAAGGGGACCTCTAATAATTACTTCGCCTCAAGATTGTCAGTGTTTTTCATAGACAATTAAGATTTTTGAAGAACTATCGGGATAATTCAATAAAATATTAAGAAGTATAGGTAAAACACTGTCAACCCAAAGGGAACAAGCATTATAAACAATCCGGCTTAGGCAGGCATCTTATACATTATCCTTGTTTCTTGAAAGAAAGGAATTTTTAGAGGTTCCCTAAAGTCATGGGTTAATTCTAAGTCATAGCATGATTATAATATAAATTTCTTAGAAAATTCTACAAAAAACCTGATGGCTGCAGGATTTTTTACCGCATCCCTGTTGATTACTTTCTCAGGAGCCATACCAAGTAAAATACGTTTTACCGGAGTTTCCATTTTTTTACCGCTAATGGTATATGGCACCTCCTTTACCTGGATAATTTCATCGGGAACATGGCGGGGTGAATAGTTTTTTATTAAGATCATTTTTATTTTATTTCTCATAGCTTCACCCAGGCTTAGTCCCGCCTTCAAAACTACAAAAAGGGGCATATAAGAATGGCCCTTATCTTTTTCAATAAAAACAATCAGGCTATCCGTTATTTCAGGGATATTATCCAGTGCCCTGTATATTTCACTAGTTCCAATTCTAACGCCTCCCCTGTTCAATGTAGAGTCGGACCGGCCATAAATCACTACACCATTTCTGGGAGTAATCCTAGTCCAGTCACCATGCCTCCATATCCCCGGAAACATCTCGAAATAACTCTCTTTATATCTTTTGTAATCCGGATCATTCCAGAAATAAACAGGCATTGAAGGCATCGGTTCAGTGATGACCATTTCTCCCACTTCATCCATTACCGGCTCTCCATCTTCATTGAAGGCCTCCAGTTTACAAGCCAGGGCACGACATTGAATCTCTCCACAATAAACCGGCAAAAGTGGATTCCCACCAACAAAAGCACTGCAAACGTCAGAACCACCACTAATGGAAGTAAGCCAAATGTCTTTTTTCACTTCTTCATATACCCAGTTAAAAGCCTCAGGAGGTAAGGGAGATCCCGTTGAATTAAGTGATCGCAGGGAAGAAAGATCAAAATCAGTACCCGGATGCAAATTCTCTCTCATATTGGCTGTAATATAGGCTGCACTTGTTCCAAAGTGATGAATCTTCACATCCTGTGCAAATTTCCAGAGGACATTTAAATCAGGATATCCCGGACTACCATCGTATAATACCAGGGTTCCACCGCAAAGTAAGGAAGCCTGAATATAGTTCCACATCATCCAACCGGTAGTGGTGTACCAGAAACAACGTTCGCCTGGTTTTACATCATTATGAAAAGTCAGATATTTTAAATGCTCAAGCAATACTCCTCCATTGCTATGAGTGATTGCTTTGGGCATTCCGGTTGTCCCCGATGAATACAATACCCATATTGGATGATTAAAAGGTACATGTTCAAAACTAAGGGCCTCATACTCTCCTCCAATTGCATCATCCCAGCTTACAGCTTTTTCAATAACAATTTGCTCAGCTAAATCAATGTATGGTATGATTATTAGCTTTTCAAGACCAGGAAGAGCCTCACTCATTTCCTTAAGCTCATTCATCCTGCTATATCTTTTCCCTCCATAACTATAGCCATTAACAGCAATCAATACCTTTGGACTAATTTGTGAAAATCTGTCAATTACAGAGCTGGTTCCAAAATCGGGAGAAGTGCCTGACCATACAGCACCAATAGAGTTAGTTGCCAGAAAAGCAATAGTTGCTTCAGGAATAGTTGGCAAATAAGCAACAACCCTATCCCCTTTCTCAACACCTTCTCTAAGAAGAAAACTTCTGAAAGCAGCTACTTTTATTCTCAACTCATTCCAGCTAAGTTCTTTTACCTCCCCTCCTTCAGATGCAAATATGATAGCAGGATATTTGGTAGTCTCATTTCTGAAAATATGTTCAGCATAATTTAAGCTGGCACCTTTAAACCATTTTGCATGAGGCATAGGATCATCAGACAGCACTTGTGTATAAGGAGTTTCAGATATTACTTCAAAAAAATCCCAGACAGATTCCCAAAAATCTGCAACATGGCCTACCGACCATTGCCATAATTCCTGGTAATCATAAAAATCATGTCCTGCAAACAAATTCAACCACTTCATATAAGAGGCAAGCTTGGAAT
>JAOZKQ010000494.1 GCA_029935275.1 Bacteroidales bacterium
GAAAATTATGATTAGAAAAAAATGGAGAATTTTATTGAATGCATTATTTGTTTTTGGGATAATGTTTAGTGGAATGTCATGTACTCAAAGGGTACAGATTGATTTATCAAAAGAAAACCTGATTCCAAAACCGGTTTTGTTAACAGCAACCAACAGCTCATTTGAGATTACTAAAAAGACAAGTATTTATTTTAATAGTGGGTCGGTTGATATAGAACAAACAGCAAACTATCTGGCGGGAATACTGAGACCTTCTACAGGCTTTAGTTTACTGGTGGAGTCAACCGGCAAGGAACCAAAATCCGGAAATATTTATCTTAGTCTTACCGGGAATCAAGAACTGGGTAATGAAGGTTATGAATTGGTGATAACTGAAAAACTGGTTAAGTTAATGGCAAATAAGCCAGCTGGTTTGTTTCGCGGAGTACAAACAATTCGTCAGCTTTTACCAGATGAAATTGAATTACACAGTCTTTCTGAGGGTCCATGGTTGATAGCTACAGGTACCATCCTTGACTTTCCTGAATATGAATACCGGGGGGCTATGCTGGATGTTTCAAGACATTTTTTTGGTGTTGATGATGTGAAAAAGTTTATTGATCACCTGGCTGTCTATAAAATTAATTATCTTCATTTGCATCTTTCTGATGATCAGGGCTGGAGAATTGAGATCAAGTCCTGGCCAAATCTGACTGCCCACGGAGGAAGTACTGAAGTAGGCGGAGGAAAAGGTGGTTTTTATACTCAGGAGCAGTATAAGGAACTGGTGCAATATGCTGCAGAAAGATACATTAACATTGTTCCTGAAATTGATATGCCCGGTCATACAAATGCAGCCCTGGCTTCTTACCCCGAACTCAACTGTAACGGGAAAGCTACAGATTTATATACCGGTACAAATGTGGGCTTTAGTACACTCTGCACAAAAAAGGAGCTAACTTATAAGTTTATTGATGATGTGATTGGAGAACTTGCTTCAATGACACCGGGTCCATATATTCATATTGGTGGTGACGAGTCGCATGTTACTCCACTTAAGGATTATATACCTTTTATAAACAGGGTTCAGGAGATTGTTATAAAGCATGGGAAAAAAATTATCGGTTGGGATGAAATTGCCCATAGTGAGTTAAAACCTAATACAGTAGTTCAGTACTGGGCACTGGAAGAAAATGCAAAAAAAGGAGTGAGTCAGGGGGCAAAGGTTCTTATGTCACCCGCAACACGTACCTACCTTGATATGCAATATGATTCAACTACCACTCCTGGTTTGCATTGGGCGGGCTATACTGAAGTGGATAGCGCTTATATTTGGGATCCGGCAAAACTTGTTCCCGGGATTTCCAAAGAAAATATTCTGGGTGTTGAAGCACCTCTATGGACTGAAACGATTAGTAATATGGAAGATCTGGAGTATATGGTATTTCCAAGACTTCCCGGCCTGGCAGAGATAGGCTGGACACCTGCATCACAAAGAAATTGGGATGAATATAAAGTGAGGCTGGGGAATCATGGCTATCGTATGCAGGCGATGGGAATAAATTACTATTCTTCTCCTTTGGTTCCATGGGGTGAATAATCTTTAAAATAATTGGATTGATTTTAATTTTGTTGTTTTAAATTTCATATTTCATAAAGTTTTTTTTACACCAGGTCGCAAAGGTCTCAAATATACATATGCAAAAGAATAAAAGAGGAATGTTGGTATTTATAGCCTTTGTTGCAGGCTTGGGAGGTTTCCTTTTTGGTTTTGATACAGCGGTAATTTCTGGTACCATTGAGTTTGTGGAGTTTCAATTTGGCCTGGATAGTGTCCAGTTGGGCTGGTATGTGAGCTCTGCCCTGGTTGGTTGCCTGGCAGGTGTTATGGCAGCTGGTCGTTTGAGCGATCAGTATGGAAGAAAGCCTGTTTTAATGTTTGCTGCTTTTTTATTTTTTCTAAGTGCTCTGGGTTGTATGTTATCCGGCACCTTCTACTGGCTTATCATTTACAGAATATTTGGGGGTGTTGGTGTAGGGATGGCTTCAGTGCTTTCCCCACTTTATATTTCAGAGTTTTCACCTTCCAATTTAAGGGGAAGGATGGTTTCTATTTATCAGCTGGCTATAACCCTGGGTATTCTTCTTGCTTACTTCTCAAATGCATGGTTAAATCAACTTTTTGAATCACAGATATTTGTAAATAACTCTGGTCTTTTATCCTTTGTAATAGGCAGGGAAGTATGGAGGGCTATGTTTGGTAGTGAGATGATACCTGCTGCTGTGTTTTTATTAAGTTTGTTTTTTGTTCCCGAAAGTCCGAGATGGCTGGTTAAACAAGGCCTCAACCAAAAAGCACTGATGGC
>JAOZKQ010000495.1 GCA_029935275.1 Bacteroidales bacterium
ATTATACTATTTTTCCTTCTGAAAACCCGATTTAATTATTTCGTGAACCCTTAGATTCGAATTAATACTAAAATACGCTCCGGTACCATTGATAATAATGTTACCCAATCCATCCAAGATACTACCCGTTAAGATTAAATTCCCACCTGCATTTTCTTTTGAAGTATATGTGCCGTTAACAGTCAAATTCCCGGATACATTCATTTTCCGGTTATCACCATTCAAAATACCTCCGGCATCAATGGTAAGATTCTGGATCCTTGCACCCTGACCACCATTAACGTCGTTTGTAACGCTTGTTCCATCTGCAATAACTGCATGATCATTAATTCCAGGAGCAGAACCCTGGTCCCATGTTGTGCCACTGGTCCAATTTCCGGATTGAATTGAAGTATAGGTAGTCTGACCAAATGAAAGGCCAGCACTTAAAATCAGAATAATCCTAAAATAGCTTCGTATAAATCTCGTTATCATATGCTTACTTAATAATACCTTATTCGTAGTAATATATTTTCAGGGTCACTTTGATTAACTCTATTAAGGAACTTTCTATGTGTATATTGACCTGAATGATTGTCAAATAGTTGCTTACTCTAAAAAATTCACTTTTTGAGTATTTTAGTATTTCTTACGAAAAAAATGAGGAAATGTTAAAGAGGCACTCTTTGTCAAATCACTTACAAAAAGACCTATCATTTAGAGGATTAGGGAACTTTTTACAAAAAAGTTTAAAAGACCTGTATTATTCAGGCAACATTAAGCTGATTTAAAGCAATATAGCCTATATATGCAGAATATTTGTATATCAATTTCAATATTTAACAACTTCCTTTAAAAGGATGATGCAAATCATCAAAAAATTATGTGATTGGTGTTATTTATAAAAGGTTACACTAAGACCTGAATATTTTTAAAACAGAGGAAAAAACAGGGAAAAATACCCGTAGCAGGATAAAGATAAGTACAAGCATTCCCGCTATTGACAGTATGCGGCCAAACTTGCCCATTCCCCATTGAGGAAGCAGGTTTTTCAGTTTAAATTCTTTAAAATATGGTGCTGGTGGGTCCCACTCAGGAATAATTTCATTAGGAGGAATAATATCCCAGCTACCCAGAACAAAAACCGGCATCAAAAATGTAAAAGTTACCTGATCATCAAACTTTCTGCTCCCAAAAAATCCTTCTCTCCAGGAACCAATATTGTTAAAAAACAAACGGGTAAAATATGGCTTGTTCCAAAACCCGTCTAAACTACCATTTTTAACCGGATCCATTTGTTCCTCCATAATTTCAGAGGCTAATGATTCCAAATTTTCAGGTAAAGTATCCACCTGGTTTATACCAGATGCCGGCTGATATTCAGGATGCAGATAAAGCACACTACCTTTCTGAATATTAGGAGAAACCCTTCTTTCATCCTTTTCATTTACAATTATCATCTGTGAGCAATAAACTGCTCCAATTCCAATAGCCGGTGTCGTATTTACACCTTCATCCGTTTTAAAGTACCATGGCGAATTGTTAGGAATAATTTTCAAAATCAGTGATAAATCTCCATAACGATTATTTTTCCATTCCTCCCTTAACTCCCCTAATTTAACATATCTTCTGGAGCTACCGTACCATTTCCCTGGAAAAGTAGTAGTCTCCTTTTCCTCTACAGTAATTGAAACAGGTGGTGCTTTCCTATCGGGTAAAATATCAATGGTAACATTAAATTCAGTAAGCCAGAGTTGCATTTCGAACTCCCTTATTACAACTCCGGTATCAACAGGGATTATCTTTTTCCTGTAAGTCCTGTATGGTTTTTGGAATTCGGTTCCGGAGCCCATACGTAAAAGTGACCTGATACCAGATTTCTCAGGATCAAATAAACGTACAGGGCTAACCTTGGTAATTACATTAGGCAAACCAAAAAACGGATGGTCGGGATCAAAATTAAGGGTATTACCATCAAAAAACCGCATCTTCTCTCCATCTTCCTGACTAAAATGATCATTAAAAAATTTCAGGAATGCAATGTGAACCTGCGGACCCTCAAAATTACCCGTAGTTCCACCGCCTCTATATTGAATATCCCTGGAAACAGCATTGGACTTTTTTAAGTTATCACTTGAAATTGTCCTTAATTGCAAGGTGTAATTATCTATATATTCCTTATATTCAGGATTAGTTTTCCGGTTATAATCAGAACTGTACTCTCTGATAATTCCATACCCCAGGATAACAATCAATATAAAAATAGTAACAAGTAGTAATTTGGTTATCTTTTGCATAAAGGTTTTATAGCTTAGTTTCATTCCAAATTCTCCTAAAATTAAAAAGAAATTTCATTTTTTGAAAG
>JAOZKQ010000496.1 GCA_029935275.1 Bacteroidales bacterium
CCTCCACCTGAATTCCCTGTGACACCTATCTTCTCTTTATCCACTTCTGATCGGCTGCATAAATAATCAATAGCTCTTATGTTATTCCAGGCCTGGTATGAAACAATATCTGAACCTACCAGCATAGATCCTATATCAAGTTGTGTATGCGTAATCGTTGGATGAAGTTTAATTAAGTCATTGGATGAATTATAAATTTGATACCGTTCTCCCTGTCCATATGTATCAATTACTAATACCACAAATCCGTTTTTAGCGAATAAAATAGCTACACTCTGATAAGTATCACTTGCCTTACCATTGTCAGAGTGTCCAACTACTTCCAATACTGCGGGGAACGGTCCTTTTTTATTGGCAGGAATATATAAATTGCCCGTTACATGGTGATCTGAGCGACTTTCAAATAAGACCTTTTCTATACGGTAATCTTTACATTGAATTACTCCTGTTATTTTTGCATTAAGTGGAGTTTTATTTATCTCTTTTTTAAATTTAATAAGCTCCCAATAATCATTTCGAATATTCTCAAGATAATTCTTAGCTTTTTCAGTACTTTCAAGTGCTTCCGATACTTTTTTGTGTCGATTTTTATACTGGTTTTCGGCAATTTCAACAAGAAATTCATTTAATAATTGACTAGCATCATAATGAATAACACTGAACTTGTCATTCACTTTATCATTCTTTGTACAAGAAACAGATACAACACATATAAATAGCAAGATTGATATTTTTTTCATCATCTCTTTTTTTTTTCAAACCAGACAAAAAATCAATTTATGTTGCAGATTTCTGTCAGGATCCTTTTCATAGATTCTTTTTCAAAAACAATTTTTTGTTTTGCATTCTTCAACAGGTTGTTCATCATGACTATGTCATCCGATTCTTCTCCATGGATAGACAGGAAAACAGGAACAGGTGAAGTAGGCCGGCTATCGGATATGACAACATTCCGGGTATTTACTAAGCGGATCAGTTCTGGAGTATTCAATGTCCCAGACGCTTTCAGCCCTTTTATCTCAAGCTGTTCCACATCATCGCAAAGCAAAGCAGGCCTCTGGTCTTCCTGTGCGAAACTTAACCGGACATTTTCGAGAGTGATATTTTTTGCATGGCGGATGAAAAAGCCATAAGCAGGTAAAATACCAAATATCGACCCCTTAGGATAATTTTTCTCCCTTTCCGGAATCTGACGGTACGAATCAGCTACTTTTCCACTTCCTTCAAATTCCAGGTTGATGTTCCTTAATACTATATTTTCTACCGGCATATTTTGTATTCCTGAAACAGAGCATCCATATTCGGAGGAAATCCGGGTTCCCTGGATGTTTTCGATGATAATCTCCTTCAGGCTTGAGGTATTGATTACTGCATTTTCCCGGTAGGATCGATGACGGTTACCAAGCCGGATAAAAATGGCCGCCCCTTTGATATTCCTCATCAAGATACCGGAAATAGTAATCCTTTCAATTCTTGCTCCATCAACCGTCATTATGCCTATTGCACTCCCCCGCGTATCATATACTACGCAATTCTGTATGGTAATGTCTTCAAATGCACCGCTTGTTTCCGTGCCGATTTTTATACCGGAAGCATTGGAACTGACCACACAATTGGTAATGGTGATATCTCTGCAAACTTCATCCGGAGAGAAGCTTTTCAGGCAAATCGCATCGTCTCCACTGTTGATAAAACAGTTTGAAATTCGCACCTGCTGACAGTCAACCAGGTCAAGACCGTCGTTGTTTCGTCCGCGGGCATCAGCAAACCTGGTTTTTTCAATATCCTTGTTTGGACGACTGTCAACCGTAATTCCATCAATTACCATATTTTTACACGATTGATACGATTGCACCCATGATGCTGAGTTGTACAGTTTTATATCTCTAATAGTGATATTCTCACATCCGCGAAAATGAATTATTCTTGGTCGTTTACTGAATGATGGAAAGCCATATGGGCCTTCCAACCAATGATCCCCATTACCATCAATCATGCCCCTTCCCATTATTGAGATATTATTTACATCTTCGGCATAAATAAATGCTTTTAAAGTTACCTTCCCGTTTTGATAGGATGGATGCTTCGATGGTGTGCTGGGAAAATCATCTACATTATTGCTTGCATGTAATATGGTTCCCACTTCAATATAAAGCGCGACATTGTCCTTCAGGTAAATAGTACCGGAACGAAAGTGCCCACTGTGCAGATACACTTTTCCACCACCGGTTTCTGTGCAATTATCGATGGCCGCCTGAATAGATTTGGTATCATCTGTTCTTCCATCACCTTTCGCCCCAAAATCGAATGGATCATAAAATCCAATACTGTTTTGGGGAAAAC
>JAOZKQ010000497.1 GCA_029935275.1 Bacteroidales bacterium
CATCACTTACTTCCAGCACATCATCATAAAATCCTTTGATGGTAATTTGGTTATTCTCATCTGTAAGGGAGGCGACCATTTTTGCCAGGGCGTTCGCAGGGTTAAGAACGGCACCACCATACAGCCCCGAATGAAGATCATGATCAGGACCTGTTAACTCAACCTCCATATAACTTAATCCACGAAGCCCTACTGTAATAGATGGTATATCCGGGGCAATCATTGTGGTATCTGAGATAAGAATTACATCTGCACTTAATTTTTCCTTATTCTCTACACAAAAATGCTTCAGGCTGGGAGATCCAACCTCTTCTTCACCTTCAATCATGAATTTAATATTACATGGCAATGTGCCGGTATTTACCATTAATTCAAATGCTTTTACATGCATAAACATTTGTCCCTTATCATCATCAGCACCACGGGCAAATATCTTTCCGTCCCGTACCTCAGGTTCAAAAGGGGGAGAGTCCCACAACTCCAGTGGATCAGCCGGCTGCACATCATAATGACCATAAACCAATACCGTAGGTTTTGCCGGATCAATGATTTTCTCCCCATAGACAACCGGATGGCCACTTGTATTGATCACTTCGGCATTGTCAGCCCCTGCTTTCAATAAACTATTCTTAATATACTCTGTCGCCCTTTTCATGTCAGGCTTGTTCTCCTCCTTAGCACTTACGGACGGGATACGAATCAAATCAAATAGTTCTTCCAAAAATCTGGTTTCATTCTCTTTAATATATTTTCTAATCGTTTTCATATTAATTTTTTATTTAATAATTATTATTTTTCTTTAGCTCTTTAGCAGCAATTTTAAGGTCCTTATACCATATTTTTCCAAATTTACGGATTAATGGCCGTTTTAAAAAATCAATAAGACCTACATTTTCTAAATTTCCCCGCTTAACTGCATCTTTGCAAATATCCCATTTTTCATAGTTCACTGCTGTAAAATTCTGATAATCCTTAGTTCGAATGGGAAAAATATGACAGGAAATTGGTTTTTGAAATTTAATTTTCTTTTTCAGGTAAGCGTGCTCAATTCCACAAAAATAAATACCATTTTCAATAACTGTATAAGCACACTCTTTTTTGTTAATTAATGGAGTTACATCATCTCCATCGGAATCCACCATACTGGTGCCAATCTCTTCTATTGCTTTAATCCCCTCAGGACGAAGAAAAGGCTTTACTTTCGGATAGATCTCCTCCAGTATTTTTATTTCTTCCTTTTCAAGCGGAGCACCAGAATCCCCGTAAACACAGCAATTACCTTTACATTTTGCCAGGTCACATTTGAATTTTTTCTCAAAAATATCACGACTTATTATGGTATTATCTATTTGCAGCACGGTATTAATTTTACTAAACGGAACTTCATCATTCTTTAATCATTGCTCGTTATTCACCCAAGCTAATGGATATTAAAGTATTATCAGTCATGAAACATTAACCAAAATCTTCACTTATATACCCTTGCAGGCAATTTGGTGAACTCCGGCAAGACTTCATAATATATTTTTTTTCGCTTTTGCCACTCAATTACATTCAAGCTTTCATACTTTACAGACAAAATATTATGGCTTGCATCTAATGTTGTTCTTTTTGTCCCCTGCTTTGATCCAGGCCCCCAAACCGTAAAGGTCAGCAATAATGTATCCCCCTTTGAAAAGCCTTCCTTCTCTTTATTCAATAACTTTGGTTCATATTTTTCACTTTTTAGCCAAACATATTTAAATTGTATCAAATTTGAATTTTTCAACACAATCAATTCAATCCTGTACTGTATTCCGGAACCAGATTCTTCCCTGCCACTTTCAAAAGATTGCATGTTTGCACTAATTACTTTAAAATCCTGTGACTGAAAGCAGGGGGAAAACAACAATATAAATAAACCTGATAAAACTTTAAGCCACATAATTTTCCCCTCAAAAAATCATTCAATATAACCAGGTTCAGAAAAACCGTACCAAAATTATCTTTTTTCAAATGAAATCTAACAGAATCAGGTGAAATTCTTAATTTCCATTTTAATAGCGGGTGAAATATCCCAAAACATCAGATCAAACACATCTAAAATTACAATTAAATAGTGTCTCTTAGAAAACGCCAATAACTACGTTCACTCACCTCGAAAACAGTTATCCCGATTCATCGGGACTCCTTGATTTTAAAGATTTCGCAAGCACTTCGGTACACTCAGTGTAACACCTTGTTCTTGACGCTTTCTGAAAAGACACTTAAAAACAGATAGTTTTCTAAAAAGCACTAAATAAACATTTGAATTAATATAAAAAGGCATTACAGTAATTATGTTTTGCACCGTGGCTTTAGCC
>JAOZKQ010000498.1 GCA_029935275.1 Bacteroidales bacterium
TATGTACATAACCCTTGTAAACACTCAGTTTCTATAAGTAAGTTCCGTTATAAATAACTTTTATTCTCCGATATATAAATCGATCCAGCGAATATGAAATGGTATAGTATGAAGGGATTGCTAATATTACAGGAACAATAAAAACAAGGTAAAATGGGAATTCTCTTAATAAAAACATTTTTACTAATCCAAGTACCAGCAATAGAAATGCAGAGATTGCCAATACTGAAAACCAAACAACTTGTTTTGGGGTGGGATACTTAAACATAGTTTGATATATATTCCTCAAAACTAATAAAATGAACGGAACGGGTGCACCTGTTCCAAAGACTTAGCGATAAGCCTTTCGTAGTTTTGAAAACAATGAACCTGGTAGCACAATATACTGTTAACAAAACAGAAGTTACAGATTGTTCCGCTTATCCGGTAAACATTTCCGGGAATATCGGAAGAATTATTGGCATTTTATTGATGTAACTATTTAGTCCGTCCATAAAGTCGGTGTTTGATTCAGAATGTTCGAGTTCGAGGTGCTATACTGAGTGTGCCGAAGTACTTGCGAGGTCTTTATAATCAGGAGTTTACTTTTGTAAATGACTGGTTTTAAAGGCGAGCGTAATCCCGAATTTTCGGGAGACATTATGGACAAACACTATTCATTTCATATCCCAATCATCTGTCCGGAAAGACGAAGCTGGAAATCCTTCCGTATTAAAAAGTTCTCCGATCACAAAATTCTCAAAGGCATATCGTACTGCCATGGGTTTCTCTACCTGCAGGGAAGACAATGTTATTCCTTCGCGGGTAATCATTGCTTCTGCTGGGTAAAAACGTTTGTTTTCTCCGGCAATTTTGAAATTTACCAGCTCTTTCCCAAAAGTAGTTAATCCATTTTTCGCATGATCAAAAGTGAGTTTTACCATATTTCCTTCAACTGTCATCTCTGTTAAAACCGGACCTGAATATTCAAATCCTTTTTTGCCATAGGTTTTTGCCAGGGCCAGGTAAGCAAGCCTTTCTCCGGCAGCTTCTTTATCAGCCGGATGGATATTTGTTTTTTCACCCACATCCATCAGGCAGGCCATACCTATACCAGGAATCGATGTTGAAGCTTTTAACTGAGCTTCACGAAGAAATGCCGAATTCACACCCCCGATACCATAATCGAATGGTGCAATCTGACAATAATAGAATGACAAGTCTCCTATGCCCCATTCACTACGCCAGTTCTCGATTAATCCCGGCATTAGCTTTTCATATTCACCGGGTTCGTTACGATTGGATTCACCCTGATACCATAATCCACCACGGATGGAAAACCCAACCATAGGCTTAATCATAGCATTATAGAGAACTGTAGGGGTTTGTGGAGATAATTCGCCTTCCTGTTTTTTATCCGGCAGGTTGACCCAATCGAAATTCTTAAAACCATTTTCACTAATCCAGGGTTCAATACGGGTTCCTCCCCAGCTGGAATTAATTAAGCCAACCGGAACACCCAATGATTTTTGTATCATTCGACCAAAATAATATGCTGCCGCACTGAAATTCGCTACATTTTCAGGAATACATTGTTGCCATTCACCGGAAAGATCATCAAGTGGCTCAAGACTTTTATTACGCGTCACGGTAAATAACCTGATAGATTCATTAGCAGATGATAAAATAGCTTCAGTGGAGCCTGAAACCGGTTGGTTCCGGTAACCATTCATGACCATTTGCATATTTGATTGCCCTGAACAAACCCATACTTCTCCAATCAAGACATTATTTAATGTAAGTAGCTCACCATCAGATATTGCAATTTCAAAAGGTCCACCAGCAACCGGGGTTTTTACTTTTTGCTTCCAATTACCTTTTTTATCCGATTTGGTTGAATAGCTTTTATTGTCCCAGGAACATGTAATGTTAACCGTTTTATTTGGATTTGCTTTGCCCCAAATTGCAGCATCGGTTTGTTGCTGTAAGACCATGTTATCTCCAAAAATTGCCGGCAATTTTATTTCAGCTTTTAAAATACCTGAGAAAACAAAAATGCTCAGAATAATTGCAATTGATGTCAGTTTCTTACTCATATCTTTTTAAATTTAATTAATAATACACTTCATTTATTTGTTCAAATATACAAAAAACAAATTACCGGCAATGATGTTGCCATTTTTGAGTTTTGAAATTTACCTGTGCCTGCGCGTAGTCGCTTCGGCGAAGGCAGGTTTGTTATTTACTTTTTATTATTTATAATTTTCTGCCAAAAAATACACAGCCTACCCCGATTTTTTCAGCGATTTTATTACTATGAAATATTTTAGTATTTAATTTGCTCACATACC
>JAOZKQ010000093.1 GCA_029935275.1 Bacteroidales bacterium
TACTCCTTTACAATAATCAAGGACAATAGAGTTTTTCAAAATTTGTTCAATTTCATTCTGTCTGTCTGTATAAATTAGATTTATTTTTGTTCCTCCTTTTACTCCTGGAAGCTTTGAACTTATATCTTTGGAATAAACTTTCAAACTACTACTTTTAGCCAACATCGAATTGGCTGCTTTAACCGCCAATTCATATGCATACTCCTTCTGATTTATAACATTCGCCTTTGTTTTATTATCGTCAATTAAAAGAATTATCGCCTGGTCCTTCCCTGCATTCACAACAAGAGTATATGCATCCTGCCGATTCCTGACTCCTCCGGGATATATAATCTCCTGTTTGTAACTATGCCCCTTCAGGTATTTATTATGAAAAGCAAGTAGCAAATTTTCTGTTTTGCTATCCTTAGTAAATTCAAGTCTGGTTGAAAATGCTTCTCCGGCATAGCTTACTGCATTTACCAGCAACAGAAAAAGAATAATTACAGTGCTTTTTTGTATTTTCATAACAATATTATTTTTTGCATTAATGTAAGATCAACATTATCTGGTTACATTCATTCTATATATATCATAAACCGGTTCACCCTGACCGTTAATAAATCGATTAGACTGAAATACAATTGTCTCATTATCTGCCCATTGAGGCCTCCTGTCAACTAAAGGATGAAAGGTCAATTGTCTGACATTTGTACCATTTACATCCATAATCCATATATCTGAGTTTCCTGAATGGTTAGAAGTAAAGGCAATCCGGGTTTGATCCGGTGAAAATGCAGGATCATAATCAGCTGCCGGATCACTAGTGATAATAGTTTGATTAAAAACGCTACGACCCTCCAAATCAACCAGGAATATTTCAAAATTACCGGTTTCATCTGAGCAATAAACAACTTTATTATCATCCCTGATATCAGGGAGTATCCCGGGTCGTAACTGGGTTATAGAACCATCATCTGAATCCAACATATATATATAATAAGGCTGGCTCTCTTCAAATTTAACAGTATATATGAGTTTCCCGGTAATTGAACAAGATCCATAAAGATTGAATTTATCTAAATTTTCCTTCATGCCCATACCATTTGTTCTAATTGTAAGCCCTGTACCCCGGTTTGAAGTAAATAAATGCCATACATCATCTCTATATCTGTTAGAATAAAAAGCAAGCTCAGTGTCATTATTTAAGAAAAATGGATTTAAATTTTTTTGATTCTTATTGGAAATTGTTTTTCGCATTTCTCCCCCTCTTCTTTCATTCAAATTCTTAACAAAAATTTCTATTTGCCCAAGACCGTCACTACAAAAAGCCAACTTCTGCCCATCCATGGAAATTGCCGGTGAAAAAGAGTTCCCCTTACTGGAAGTAATTTTCTCCACACTTGCTAATTTATAATGGTCAAAGATCTCCTCCTTCAGTCCTTCCTCAAAGCTAAAAGAGCCAATCGCATCCTTATTTATACTAAAAGAATAAAAATCCCCTGAAATTGGATCAGTTATAGCCCAGTCGGTTTCTATATCTTTGTCAACAATTGGGTTAAAGAAAGAAGCTTTAACCTTCCAATAATATTTAGTACCAGGCAGTAAGCAAGGGATAGATAATATCAAGTTTCTATTATTAACTAATATTTTAAATTCTTTGCTATTTGATTTAAAATCTGGTGAAGTTGAAATTACCAAACGATAATTAATTTGGTTATAAACCGGAGGAATAAATTCCCCTTTATTATTCATCACCATAAAATCTGCATCCTGGTGCTCTGGAAATTCCCAAACAAACTCTGGTTGCAATGATCCAATTTCCAAATTACTAATTGGATATACAGGTTTTGGTTTGAAGCCGGTATATCCCTGTGCATTTTCTGATACTTTAAACAAATACGATTTAGAATCCTTTTTTTGCAGATGTGACCAATCTGAAACTTTCTTATTACCAGAGCCATCCATATATTCAGCACGGATAGTCCAAAAATAACTCAGTCCTCTTTTCAGAAAAGGAACTGTCAATTTTAAATTTGGTTTTATAGTTTTAATAATAATTACATCCATTTTAAAATCCTTATCCCGGGCAATTTTTATCTCATACTGAATATTTGGTTTGTCAGAATATTTCCATAGAAACATTGGGTCAATCTGATTTATAACCTGGCCATTCACCGGCCATTCAGCCTTGGGCCCTTTTATGGCAAATAAATTATAATTGGAAAAACATAATATGCCAGTTATTAAAATAATCTGTTTTATTCTCATTTCAAAAAAGTTTAAATAAAATCTATTCCATTATAAATCTGTTACGCACCTGAAGCCTGTTTTATCATCAGAGCTATTGAAAAAACTTCTGTGATTCACTCTTATTTCGTTACTTGGACTATCCCAGCACCCTCCTCTTATTACCTTGAACATACCGCTTTCAGCACCTTTTGGATTATTATAAACTTCTTTTTTATAATAATCTTTATCATAGTAATCGGAACACCATTCCCAAACATTCCCACTCATATTAAAAAGGCCTAATTCATTAGGTAAATTAAATTGGACC
Organism: Bacteroidales bacterium; assembly: GCA_029935275.1. Classification (GTDB taxonomy): domain Bacteria; phylum Bacteroidota; class Bacteroidia; order Bacteroidales; family VadinHA17; genus JANTGF01. The sequence goes on from JAOZKQ010000093.1 coordinate 2,540, forward strand.
GGATATGTTTTATACCCGCTAATTACATGACCGCTATAAGATGCAACCTTCCCGGCACGGTTTCCTCCACTATACATATAAGCATTTGTATTTTCCCCACCTCGTGCAGCATATTCCCATTCAGCTTCAGTAGGTAATCTTTTACCTGCCCAACGTGCATAAGCAGCTGCATCCTCCCATCTGATATTTACAACAGGGTGCTCATCTTTCCAACCACCCACCGGAGTCACAGGCATTTGTCTCCCGGTAAGCAGACAAAATTGCCTGTATTGTGCTACAGTCACTTCATATTTATCCATGTAAAAACTTCGAAGACGTACATTATGTCTCGGTTTTTGGTCATCAAAAACCTGCCCTCCCATCTCAAATATCCCTCCTTCCACAAAAACATTATTTGCAGTAAGACTCTCTCTTATCTTTTTTTCAAGCTCAATTGCCAGCTTACTAACTATTGTATCAGCTCTTATACTCCTGGCATTATCTATAGATGTTTTAGCTCCTGGGAAATCACCATTTCCCATTGAGTTTTTGGCATTTGTAATTAGCTCATCTCTCTCCACTTCAAGTCCTACAATGATTTGATCAACATTTTCTTTACTTTCTAAAACCTCACTATCATTAGCATTTATATTTAAAGCCAGCTGGTAATAGCTACTGGCAGCATAATAATCATCTTCAAGTGTTAAACTATCTCCATAGTTCTTATACATTTGAAAAGAGGACTGCCTTTGGTTTCTATTTTGCCTTCTAATTTCTTCCTGTTCAATGTTCAATTCTCTTTGTATAATAATTATCCTCTCATTTATATTAGTATTCCCAGGGTCAACTATTGCCGCTTCCTCATAATAAGTTTTAGCCTCAGCATATTTTCTTTGATTAAAATATTCATCTGCTGTTTGAAGAAGCTTTAATAAGTTTTCGTTTAAATGTTCAGTAGCATTAATACTATCTATCTTATAATGGACAACATCTATCAATTCGGAGGTAATCACATGCCCAGGATTTATATCAATGGCTTCCTCATATTTCTGTAAAGACCCTTTAAAATCATTTTTATTATAAAGAAACTGAGCCTGTTCAAAGGTCTTCTCAAATTCCGTTTTCTCAGTAGGAGGTACTGTACTTTTTGTAAAATACAGAAGGCTTGTTACTGATATAAGTATCACAACAAGTCCAATAAATGTCATTAAGATTTTTTCGGATCTGCTTTTTGATTGTTCATGATTAAGTTCGGTTAGCATCTCCTTGTGTTGTCTAACCTGGCTCGGGTTAAAACTTCCGGAAAATCCTTTATGTCCATTCAATTTTGAAGCTAATATTATGCCATTTGGAACCCTTTTCTTCTTATCTTTCTCCAGGACATAATTTAGAATATTCCTCATCCAACCAGGCACTTTGATATTTGCCTGACGTATAGTTGGGAATTTCTCATAAATAATCTGGTGAATTATAGAAATAGGATTATCTCCCTTAAATGGCACTTTTCCCGTAAGACATTCATAAAGTACAATTCCTAAGCTAAAAAGATCGCTCCGACCATCAATTTCCTTTCCCTCTGCCTGTTCTGGGCTCATATACTCGGGTGTGCCAATTACAGAACCTGCTTGTGTCAGCTTTGTTCCACTCGCAGCATGGGCAATTCCAAAGTCTGTTAAAACAGGCCTGCCCTCTGTCGTAATGAAAATATTGGCACTTTTCACATCTCTATGAACCAGCCCTCTCTGATGGGCATAATCCAAAGCCTTTGCAATTGGCCCTATAACCCTGACTGTTTCTTCTACAGGTAAATATCCCCTTTCATTTATTATATTGTGAAGATCATCACCCTCCAGGTATTCCATAGCCATATAATGCACCCCATTCTCAGACCCTTCATCAAAAATAATTACAATATTAGGATGATTTAAGGAGGCTGCCATTTGAGCTTCACGATGAAACCGGGTAAGGAATTCTTCATCATGAATCAGGTTAAGATGAATAACTTTCAGTGCAACAATCCTATCCAGGTTTTTTTGGATTGCCTTATATACAGTGGCCATACCACCTTTGCCAATAACCTCAAGGATCTCATACTTACTGGATAATGCAATATTTATCTGGGCATCAAAATTAATTGTACCGGAGGAGCCAATATCAGAAATAATGCTACCACAATGTTTACATTTAATGGCGCTTTTCTTTATTTCTTCTCCACAATATGGGCATGTTTTAGTATCAGCCATACTCACTATAAATATTCCATGTCTTAATATTAATCTTTATTCCATCACAGAAATGAAGGTTTATAATCCTCAGTTGTTTTTTCTATTTATCAATATTGTTTTTAACTCTTCTTCCGGAATCTCCTGTCCCTTCACTATGGCCTTTAAAGGAACCGATTTTGCAAATCCAAGCACGACACTTATGTTATCGTCCGAACCTTTATCATAAGCCCATTGAACTAGTTGCTTCACTGTTCGTTTTAATCTTCTGTGACCAGAAATAATATTTTCAAAGATATCTGTCTGTGTTTGAGTTTTATCAAGTATTAGACCATCTGAACAGAGTAAAAATAAATCTCCTTTTTGTATTTCTTCAAAGGTTTTATTTTCAGGGAAAATATCAGGTTCATCGATTCCACCATCAATAATTTTTGTAACATAATTACCAAACTGATTCAATATTTCTTTAGAGACTTTCCCTTTATGCGACTTTAAATAGTCATTTATATAAGAATGATCCTCCGTTAACAGTTGCATTGTCCCATCCGATAATAAATAGATCCTGCTATCGCCCAAATTCCCCAATACGTACGATTGATTATGAATTAAAACTACTACTAAAGTTGTACCCATCCCCTTCAAATGTGGCTTTTTCAGGATCTCCTCATGCAGGGAACTTTGGGCAATTGAAAAAGCCTCTTTTAATATCTTTTTTAATTCAAGTGGATTTATTTCATTTTTAAATACTTTCCTCAAAGTACTTTTCATCGATTTAATAACCACCCTACTTGCTATTTCTCCACCGGCAGCTCCTCCCATCCCATCAGCTACAGCAAGAAAATAGCTATTTCTTTTTAACTTCATTGCCATACATGTATCCTGATTTGAAGTTCTTCTTCCTGTAATAGATCTTGTATAAGTTCTAAATCTGGCCATCAAAATATTAGCTAAAGTTATTAGGATCACCCGGAGTTTACTTTTCAAAATTTCTCCGGGGCCCCTATGTCTATATTGTTTATTTTATGTACTTCCATTCAACTTCACCTAAGGTTATTATCGAGTTAGGTTTTAATTCTAATGTATTATTTGGAGGGATATCAACTCCATCCAGTTTGGTATAATTTGTTGTGCTAAGATTTTTAATGTAGATTTTCCCATCACGGGAAATAATTTCAGCTTGCTTACGTGAAATAGTGCGTTCCTTTAATTCTATATGTGCATAATCCCGCGGACCTGTAACATTTTCTCTTCCAATAGTAATAATACTGCCATCGCTGGTTGGATAACCGGCAATTTTAATCCTTTTACCATTATCAAGACCTTTCACCACTTCCAGTTCACCTGGAATAAATTTCATTGTCTTTGGAGAAGCCTTAGGTACTACCATAGTTTTATATTCAGTTTTTTCAGATGTCTTACTCTGTGGTTCTGAGCTTTGCCCTGAACCTTGAGATTCGGATTTTTTCTGTGATTTTGAATAACCCACCGAACTTGATTTCCGCCTGGTAACAAGAAGGATCAATAAAAGAATTAAAAGTACCCCTCCTCCCACAATTACAATCTGAAGATAGTTTTTCTCAAGCCATGTTTCTTCAACAATTTCTTTTACAGGCCCTGTTGGGCCAGGCATTGGCTCGACATATTCCAATATAGTTTTTGTTTTTTCACTAATGAATGCAGACTGATTACTTTCATTAACATAAACAATTCCCTTAACCTGATATATCCAGTTAATTTTAGGTTTAACCTCAGAGGTATTAACTCTGATCAATGCACCATAATCCCCTTTTAACAAATAATAAGCAGTAGTCTTCGCCTGGGACTCAACATACTGTGTCACCAGGCCCTTAACAGAAACCTCCTCATTATTGTATATAGAAGGATTACTAACAATGTCCTTAATCTGCACTTCCTCCGCAAAAGAGAATGACCCAAAAATGGCCATTAATACAAAAACATTAATGATAAATAGTGTTCTTTTTTTCATGATAAATTAATCTTTAAAAATTATTAAATGATTTACAGAAACTCCAATTTTCTTTACTCTTTTGACTAGTTTTCATTATAATAGAACTGCTTTCAGCTTCTAGATAAATTCGTTAATATTGACTCTAAGAATAGGAAAGGTACTAACTTCATTTTATGTTTTAAACACATTTATTAGTTATTACTTTAAAGGTACGTTTTTCTGTATGAACGATACTGATTTTAGTATGAAATGACTTAAATACAAATTAAAATGGACTTGTAATTTGAAATGCTTTATCAAAACCGTATAAATAAATATTCTAGATTGTTGCTATAAATATCTTATAACAAACCGGGGAGTGTTTTATCATTAAATATGACCAAAAGGATTTTAACTCTTTGGAATTTTTGATGGTTTGGAGTTAATACCACTAAGAAAATCGTAATCCAATAGATTTATGATAAGTCAGGGGATGACTTGAAGTCATCCCCTGACTTCACTTTAATCAAACAACTCAAACAAACTAGAGGGGCTTATTATTATTACTTTTTAGGATTATATTTTATCATAAAGCTATCCTTCACTTAGAAATTTCTCCTAAAACATCAATTTTAGGCCTGTTTTTGTAATCAAAGCTGCAAAATCCGGCTTAAAAACATTCTATAAAGCATCAATACTAGCAGGTCCAAAAGAAACCATAGGAACAATAGAAACAATAGAAACCCATTCCTTCCGTCTCCCGTCTCCCAACCATCCCACAATCATTTTCTGTTAATTGTTAACTGACTCCCTGATCTATGTTCCCTGTTCCCTGTTCCCTGTTCCCTGTTCCCTGTTCCTTGTTCCCTGTGCAAATTCACTGCCCTAAAGTAACCGTTTATCAAATAAATAGCATCATTCATAAAATTATTTACTCAAGGTTTACTAAAATTCAATACATTTCCGTAACTTTATTAGCTATTTCTATTTTTCAGGCTATGAAAAAATATATAATTGGTTTTTTGTTACTGTTTCTTTCTGTATTTGTTCACGGGCAGACATATGATGTTGCCGTTTCTGCAATACCGGCTGAAGGAGGGAACGTTGCTGGTAATGGA
>JAOZKQ010000005.1 GCA_029935275.1 Bacteroidales bacterium
ATACCAACTTCTATCATTCAAAACCGCTAAACCTCCCTCCTTCCTGGTATAATCAAGGGAAAGGTGGTATTCGTATTTCCACCTGGCCAGACGAAGTGCTGTGTGAAAATTACAGTGGCCCAAGATCTTTGCAATCAGGAGACACGTTAAATTTTATTGTCCGGTTTCTGATCACACCCTTTAAGTCCATTGACTGGAAAGAACATTTTAATACAAGATTTGTTCACAGGTATGTACCGGTGGATTCCGTAAGAAAATGGGGCGGAACAGTGATTAATGTGCATCACGCAAATGAAATTAATCCATATATCAATTATCCTTTTTACCATCTGAAAGAACAAAAGGAATACATCGATGTAGCTCATAAATACGGAATCAAAGTAAAACTGTACAATACCATAAGGGAAATTTCCTATAAATGCTATGAATTGTTCCCTCTCCGCAGCCTTGGCTATGAAGTACTGAATGATGGAGATGGAGGAGGACATCCCTGGCTTCAGGAACACTTGCAGGATCATTATTACAAAGCCTGGCACGCTACCAGGGTAAACGATGCAGCTATTCTGGATAAAGGAACTTCCAGATGGACCAATTATTATATCGAAGGACTGGGTTGGCTGGTAAAAAACCAGGATATTGACGGCCTCTACCTGGATGACATTGCGTTTGACCGGGAAACGGTTAAACGTATGATAAATGTTATGACCAAACAAAAAGAAGGTATTATCATTGATCTGCATTCAGCAAATCAGTTTAATGTAAGGGATGGTTATATCAACTCAGCCTTTTTATACATGGAGCACTTCCCCTACATCACCAGACTTTGGTTTGGGGAATATTTTGAATATGATAGGGGACCTGACTACTGGTTATCAGAGGTTTCAGGAATTCCTTTTGGTTTAACAGGAGAAATGCTTCAGGATGGTGGAAATCCGTACAGGGGAATGATCTATGGAATGACCACACGCATGTACGGGGAAAAGGATCCTCGGCCATTGTGGAAATTCTTCGACAAATATGATATCGGAAATTGCAGGATGCTGGGATACTGGCTAAAAAATTGTCCTATAAAAACCAATAATGAAAAAATTAAGGCTACGGTTTACCAAAAAGAAGGGCAAACCATAATTTCCATTGCCAGTTGGGAGGACAGGGATACAAATATTCTTTTATCCATTGATTGGAAGGCTCTCGGCCTTGACCCAAAAACAGTTAAACTTAAGTCTCCGGCTATTCTAGATTTCCAGCAAGAAAACCAATATAATCCTGAAAAACCTATATTGGTTACAACAGGAAAAGGCTTATTGCTGGTATTGAGATAATTGTTTATAAAACAAAGAATGGAAAGTATTTTGTTTTATTGCTTTTTTCCTGTAATTACTCTCACAGGTATCTGAAATCCATCAGAGCTCCGAATTTTTTTTATCAGTTTACCAAAAGATATGTAGGGTAACATTCTTATGAATCGTCATATTAAAGAAGGGTAACCTTTAAAGTTTTTTAAGGTTAATTATTTAGGTATAAAAGAGACGGGAAATTTCCGTCTCTTTTATTTTTAATTTCTAACTTTAACCATTATTTATAAATTTCTATTTATTTTTAATGAATTCTGATTTTATTTTAATTAAGTTACAACTGGGAGATAAAGATGCTTTTGATTTTATTTTCAAAGAGTATTATAAGAATCTTGTTTGGTTTGCATTTGACTTCATTCAGGATAAATATATAGCGGAAGAATTTGTTCAGGGAGTTTATGTAAAGTTATGGGAAGAAAGGGAGAAAATAGTTATTGTCACTTCATTAAAAGCATATCTCTATAAATCTGTTCAAAATAAATGCCTGGATTATATCAAACATGGTAAAATCAAACACCGTTATGAACAAATGGTGCAGAAAAAAGCCTCTGATATTAGTTCAGAAAATGCTTTTTTTTCTTTTGAACTAAAAGAAAAAATTGATGAAGCCATAGAGCATCTCCCCGCAAAAACTAAAGAAATTTTTAAACTGAACCGTTACGGTAATAAAAAATATAAAGAAATTGCAGAATTATTAAGCATTTCCGTTAAAACAGTCGAAGCACATATTGGAAAGGCCTTATCCGCCTTGCGACTGGAATTAAAAGACTGGCTTTAACAACCGGCCGACGTTTTTTTTGAATAGGGTATTTTTTTTTTGAATCGTCTTATAATTAACAAGCTAATATTTTATGAGTAGTATTGATAATAACGGTATAGACACCGTGTTTTATGAAAATGCCGGCAGATACCTGTCAGGTGAAATGAATAAAGAACAAGCTGAGAATTTTAAAGATTTTTGTGCCAGCAATGAATTGTTATCTGAGGAACTTAAGAAAATACAAAATATTTGGAATACCACCGCCGAAATAGGTGAAAGAGGAGATATTAGTATTGAAAGGGCTTTGAATAAGGTAAAAAGGAAAGTACATTTTTTTGCAAAAAGGAATTTTATGTTTTACCTGCAAAAAGTTGCTGCTGTACTTTTTATTCCTTTACTACTGGCAAGCCTTTTATTTTACTATACAAGTGTCCCTTCAAAAGATCAAAAATCCGTATATAATGAGCTGGATAATGCGTATGGCACCATTTCCAAAATTACCTTACCTGATGGAACAAAAGTCTGGCTTAATTCAGGGAGTCATTTTAAATACCCTGCTTTTTTCACAGGAAAAAACCGGAAAGTTCATCTTTCCGGAGAAGCATATTTTGAAGTAGCAGAGAACAAAAAGAAACCCTTTATTGTGAATGTTTCTGATATTAATGTTGTTGCTACAGGTACTGTTTTTAGCGTGATGGCCTATGATGATGATGCAACCATAGAAGCCACCCTGGCAAGCGGAAAAATCTTTTTAGCCAAAGAATCAGGAGGAAATAAACTGAAGACCATTGCATCTGTTAAACCTGGTCAGAAAGCAATCCTGGATAAAGAAAAAAAGATAATCAATATTAATAAAGCAAATTGTGATAAAGTTTTTGCCTGGAAAAACGGGAAACTCATTTTTATGGATGACCCTATGGATGTAGTTATTAAAAAGTTAAACAGATGGTATAATACAGATATTATTTTGATAGATAAGGAGTTGAAGAACTATCGCTATACGGCTACTTTTACAGATGAAACCCTGTCTCAGGTTCTGGAACTTCTTGAATGCTCAGCCCCTATTACATATAAGTATTACAATAGAAAAAAACTACCGGATAGTACCTTTTCAAAAGCAAAAGTGGAAATCAGAATGCGTCCTGACATAAAAAGAAAAACGAAACCATATTAATTTACTTTATATAATTACCCTAAAAACCTGATTTGCCTATGAAAAAAACCTTCAAGTAAAAACCCTGTCTATTACTGGGCTATAAGAAAGACAGGAAAGTGCGCCAACACTTTCCCGCCTGTTCAGTAATTTACCCATCTTTCCTATGGGCACGTTTTAGATTTAAATAGTATTAGAAACCTAAACATTACAAAATTATGAAAAAAAATGAATCTGGTATCGGAAGGATCCTGAAAAGGTATTATTCCTCAAAATTTAACAAAATTATGAGATTGAGCTTGTTGTTTTTCTTCGTTGGAGTATTTAATTTAATTGCTTCAAATTCTTATTCCCAAAATACGAGAATTTCGCTGGATATTAATCAAACCGCTATAAGTGAGGTACTCAGTGAAATAGAATTACAAAGTGAGTTTTATTTTCTGTACAATAATAAACTGGTAGATGTTAGCAGGAAGGTTGACATTCACGTTGAAAATAAGAAAATAAAAAATATTTTGAATGACCTGTTAGCTGAAACTGATATCAGTTATGTGGTTATGGACCGTCAGATCGTCTTATCGCCTAAATATATGTTAACCGAGAAGGTTAAGAAAAACGAGCTTATACAGCAAGAACAAATTACCATTACCGGTAAGGTTACCGATGGAAATGGAGCTTCTATCCCGGGGGTTAATGTTGCCATTAAAGGAACCACATATGGAACCATTACAGATGCCAACGGGCAATACACTCTCAATATCCCTAATCCAGATGTCACCGTAGTCTATTCTTTTGTAGGTTATGAAACACAGGAAATCCCTGTTGGCAATCAAACCAAGATAAACTTAACTCTAATTGAATCAGCCATTGGAATTGACGAAGTAGTAACCATCGGTTATGGTACAAAGAAAAAAGTAGATCTTACCGGAGCAGTTAGTAATATTAAAATGGACGAAGTGCTTGGTAACAGACCTGTAAATACAATAGCTGAAGCCATTCAGGGAGCTTCTCCCGGTTTTGTAATTACAAATAGTTCAGGACGACCTGACGAACAATTTGGCTATAATATTCGTGGTGCTACCAGTATCAATGGGGGCCAACCTCTTTTTCTTGTAGATAATATACCTATGGATGTTAACTTGCTAAATCCCTCCGATATTGAAAGTGTTACTGTCCTGAAAGATGCTGCGGCATCGTCAATATATGGTTCAAGAGCTGCTTTTGGGGTTGTACTGATAACAACAAAAAAAGGAGGCTTTAATGATAAATTATCGGTACATTATGATAATAACTTTGCCTTTTCTAATCCGGAAGAATTACCAGTAAGATCAAGTATTCGGGAAATTATTAGAGCTTCACGTGTTTTAGGGGTAACGGAAGGTTATACTAATGCCGACTATGATCTTGACATATGGGAGGAAGAATTAAACAAATATGAAGCTAATCCATCTTTATTTCCGGATGGGTTCTCAGAAGTAGATGGAGTAAATTACTCTTTAAGAGAGTATGACGAATTTGGAGATATGATGGATAAACATGGTTTTAGACAACAACATAACTTATCATTCACTGGTGGCACAAACAAGGTTGCTTACCGGATTGGATTAGGATATATGAATGAGGATGGTATTTTAGCAGAAGATAAAGACAAATATGTTAAAACCAATATTTCAGCCTATATATCATCTAAAATATTTGATTGGTTTACGGCAGAAGTTGATTTCAGGTACAATACATCAGTAACAACAATTCCAGGGCAAAGTAGTTTTGGTACTTTTGGCCTGACAATTATTCATCCGTCTCATGCTCCAATAGGTTATTACGACTATAATGGCGAATCAGCACCCTACCAAACTTCCAGAAATATTAGCGACTTAGACGGAATAAATTCCCTAAGTAATAGTAATATGCGCCTTTTTGGAAAAACAACTATGAATTTGTTTAAAGGTTTTACTCTTATTTCTGAGTGGACTTATAATAATACTATTAAGAGGGATGAAGATCTTAAAAAAGTTTATGTAACAATAAGTCCCAAAGTCTTTCAACCCACACTATCCAGAGTAAGTTCTTCTTTGCGATTACAAAATTATTTACTTAATTATTATGCGATCAATGCCTATGCATCATACGAATATGGCATTTCTGGCTTAAATATGAAATTTTTAGCAGGGTATAACATGGAAAGTAGTAATTCTTCCCAATTATGGGCATTGGGGACCAATTTGATGAATCAGGATTTACCTTCACTCTCAACAGCAATTGATGATCCTATGCAAGGCGATAGTTATGCGGAATTTGCTACTTATGGTTTTTTCTTTCGGGCAAATTTTTCCTATTTAGACAGGTATCTTTTAGAAATCAATGGTCGTTACGATGGGTCTTCTAAATTTCCGGAAGGTCACAGGTTTGGTTTTTTCCCTTCCGTATCTGCCGGATGGAGACTTTCGGAAGAACCGTTTATGGAATCAATAAAATCTGTAATTTCAAATCTAAAATTCAGAGTTTCATATGGCACTATTGGGAATCAGGCCATTCCTAATTACTCTTTTATTCCATCTATGGATGCCTACGATACGCATTGGATTGTTGATGGGAATGATATGAAATCTATTAGATCTCCGGCTTTAGTGAGTTCTTCATTTACATGGGAAAAGGTGCAAACTGCTAACATAGGATTAGATTTAGGCCTTTTCCATAATAAATTTAACCTGACTTTTGATACATACCAAAGAACAACTATTGGAATGTTGACTCAAGGTATGGAACTGCCTGCAACTATAGGTGCACCTGCACCTCAGCAAAATGTTGCTGACCTTATGGCAGCTGGTTGGGAATTACAAGTGGGCTGGAGAGACAATATTGGAAATAACTTCAGATATAATATTGGATTTAACCTTTATGATTCAAAGTCAAAAATCACCAAGTTTGACAATGAGGTGGGATTGCTTAGCAACTACAGAGTTGGACAAGTTTTAGGAGAAATCTGGGGATATACTACTGACAGATTCTTCACAGAGGATGATTTTGATACAGATGGAAGAGTTAAAGAAGGGATACCTTCATTACCGGGTGCTGCAAATATACCCGGTGATATCGTTTATAAGGATTATAACGGTGATGGTATAATTAATAATGGTGACAATACCGAAGCAAATCCTGGAGACCTGGTGATTCTTGGCAACAAAAACAGACGTTATCAATATGGAATCACAGCCGGATTAGGCTGGAAAAGCTTTGATTTGTCGTTATTTTTAACAGGCGTTGGAAAGCGTGATTTATGGAGGTCAGGCACAATGATATTTCCCTATAGCTTTGAATGGGGTACAATATTTGCTGATCTCGAAAATTATTGGACACCTGATAATAGAGATGCCTTCTATCCTATTCCTAGATATTCGAAAAACTATAATACCCAGGTACAGTCAAAATACCTTCAGGATGGTTCATACATAAAACTCAGAAATATCTCTTTAAGTTATAGAGTTCCGAAAAAAATTCTTTCAAAAGCAAGTATTAGGGATCTTTCGGTCTTTGTAAGCGGAGAAAATTTATGGACAAAAAACCTTATGAATAACGGGTTGGATCCTGAAATGAAAGATGTACAATATGGTTGGAACTATCCATTTATGAAAAAAATATCTTTTGGGATAAACATAACATTTTAAACTTGATTTAATGATAAAATGATTCAATAATTTTATTAAAAACTTTTAGTCATGAAAATAAAACAAACATATATATACACTGTTATTGTTCTAATTATAATTGTTTCTGGTTGTACTAAAGAATTTCTGAATAAAACGCCATTGGATTCACAGACTGAAGAAACAGCTTTTAAAACGGATGAGAATTTCCGCACCTATTCATGGAGTTTATATTCAATTCTTTATCGTAATTATTCACCAACTGATTCATATCAGGATGAAAATCGATCTGATGATATGTATGATTGGAGTAGGGGCATTAACTCTTGGGCCATGGGGGATATGATAGTGCCAGCATCATCTGGGAGCTGGGTAAGTGATTTTGCATATATCAGGAAAGTGAACTTAATGTTAGATAATATCGAAAATTCCGAATTAAATGAAACTAAAAAAAACCATTGGAGATCAGTCGGATATTTTTTCAGAGCTTATAAGTATTTTCAAATGGTGAGGAAGTATGGGGATGTGCAATGGATAGAACATGTTCTTTCTGATATTGATGAAGAAGTATATAAACCAAGAGATCCCAGAAATACGGTAACGGCCAAGATTCTTGAAAATCTGGAATTTGCGTTGGCAAACATCGAGGATGCCTCGGTAATTGAGAATAATATAAACAAAGATGTTATCAGGGGCTTCATTTCAAGATTTGGATTATTTGAGGGAACCTGGAGAAAGTATCATGGTCTTGGTGAAGAAGACATATATTTACAAGCCTGTGTTACTGCCTCTGAGGTATTACTACAAAATCATCCCACCCTGCACGATCATTACGATGAATTATGGAATTTAGAGGATCTTATTGGTCTGGACGGAATATTATTATGCAGAAGTTATGTTAAAGACAAAGTTACTCAAGGTGCAACCCGGGGCGCAAGATCTTCAGCAAACAGAAGCGAGCATACAAAGGATATGATCAATAGCTATTTATGCTCAAATGGAAGAACTATTGAAGCTAACGGTCGCATGACGAATGAGCCAAATCCCTATATTGAATTCAGGGACCGTGACTATAGACTTTATTTTTCTAGTTGTCCACCATACAGGATAGAGGTAGTTGATAAAAAGGGATGGCAGGAAATAGGAGTGGTTGATGGTGTTGATCATTCTGAATATATCAGATTGTTAGAACAGATATCAGGGGATGGGTTTAAAAAATTGCCCATACAGAATTATAATGGTTTTGTTAAGCAGGGCGAACCTTCTTTTTTGAAGAATAAAAATGGTTACGGTTTTTGTTCATCACAAGCAGGCTACTATACATGGAAATTTTATAATGAAACTATTGATGCTTTAACGTATTCTTCAGGTACTAATGATATGCCGATATTCAGAATGGGTGAAATACTGATTAATTATGCCGAAGCCATGAAAGAACTTGGATTATTTGATCAAACGGTTGCCGATGCTACCATTAATAAATTGAGAGCAAGGGCTCATATTGCAGATATGGCAGTTGGTGATATTGATGGCAATTTTGATGTAAATCGCGACCCGGATGTCGATCCTGTAATGTGGGAGATAAGAAGAGAACGACGCATTGAATTGTTTGGTGAAGGATTCCGTTTTCATGATTTAAGAAGGTGGAAGAAAGGAAGCTATATCATTAAAATAAAAGTCGGTGCCTATATAGAAGATAAAGAAGAAGTGAAGCCTTATCGGATTTTACTGGATAAAGTTGCCATAGAAGGTGGCGGTTCTACCGGATTTGCTGAAACGAGTTCAGTAAAACCCCAAAGTTCATGGCCCGAATATTATTACTTATATCCTATTCCGACAGATCAGCTTCTTTTAAATGAGAATTTGACACAAAATCCCGGATGGGAACCTCCCGCAGTGAAATGATAAAATTCTGTTGGTAAAATACGTCAGAACAAAAAAGGGAAGCAAGAGCCTGTATCTAATAAAGGAGAAGGGGTTGCATACTATATTTGCTTGTATGACATTGTGTATTTAAATTCTGCCGGTAACACAAAATTTGCAGGAAGTCTTTATCAGATAATTAGTGTGTGTGTATAAACTCGGTGTCTAGTTCAGAAAGTCGATAGTTTTAATTAATAGGGACAATACAGCCCCGAAGTGGGCGAAACCATTAGCCCGGGGTGAAGCCCCGGGGATAGTGACGAACAGCAAGTTAGCGTTCCATGTAAGAAAGCTAAATTGAAAATAAAAAAATAATATGGAACGTAATTTAATAATATCCCGATATTATAGACGGGCACTAATTAGTATGGACCTAAAATAAATATTATTGCAACTTATCATGAATAAAATAATTCATTTTGTATGTTTCTGTTTTATTTTAGTAATTGGAATTGATGCATTAGCTCAAAATAAAAAAGTTTGGGAAACGCATGATTTTTTACCTAACCCAAATCCTGGCCAAGATATTATAGAGCCGACAACAATTGTTATAAGACCTATTGAAATTAATGATTTATTGACAAATCCGGGTATCGGTTTTACTACATTTCAACGTTTTAACGGTGATAAATGGGAAGGTTATCAGGATTGCCTTGACCATCCAACTTTAACTGATTATGAAAGACTTCCTGAATCATTGAAGACTGAGGATTACCCTTTATCCAGTTTGGCATACTTTCGGATACGTTGGAGATTTATAGAACCGGAAATGGGTAAAATACGATTCGACTTTATTGACAGGGCTTTGAAAATTGCTCACGATCGGGGACAGACACTTATGCTTCGTATTGCTCCTTATACGCATTATGGCTCTGATCTACCGGAATGGATTATAAATTTATTAAAAAAAGATGGAGGATATGATGAGAAGGAGGGTAGATTAGATACTGACAACAGAAACTATGTAAAATATTTTACAAAGATTATAAGGGCTTTAGGCAACCGATATGACGGTCATCCATATCTTGAAAGTGTTGATGTTTCCATAGTAGGAAGTGCCGGAGAAGGTATGGGTACTAACCTTCTCAAACCGGAAACAAGAAAAGAACTGGTCAGAGCGTATAAAGAATCCTTCAAAAAGACACAGCTTATTATTTTATGCCGTACAGATAAGAGAGAACAAAACGTTTTCTGGGATTTCGATGGTAAAAATGTTGGTTGGAGGATTGACTGCCTCGGCGATTTAAGAGATGGTCCCAACTCGAACTGGAACCATATGTGGGATTACTATCCCCAGGCAATTAATCAGGGTATGCAAAATGTCTGGAGAAAAGAACCAATTGTTTTCGAAGCATGCTGGAATATGAAACACTGGAAAGAAAAAGATTGGGATATTAATTACATAATTGATCAGTCACTTAAGTGGCATATTTCATCTTTCAATAATAAATCTATGAAAATCCCTGATGGGTGTTGGCCCCAGGTTGAACAATGGCTCAATAAGATGGGATATCGGTTTGTCCTTCGTAAATTCACTTATCCATCAATTATTAAATCAGGTGAAAAACTGTCTTTTACATCGTGGTGGGAAAATAAAGGGGTCGCACCATGTTATAAAAAATACTCTTTTGCTATAAGGCTTTCAAATCAAAGAAAATCTAAAGTTATGATAACTGATGCTAAAATTACTAACTGGCTTCCAGGTGATGCTCTTTATGATGATGCCGTATTTATTCCTGGAGATTTGCCTGCCGGAAATTATGAATTACAAATCGGCATTGTTGATAAACAAACACATAAACCCAAAATAAACCTTGCTATTAAAGGGAAGAACTCTGATGGTTGGTATTTTATGGGAGATATAGAAATTCAATGATATTAGAAAAATATGAGAAGAATAAAACTTAAAGTTCTCTTGTTGACAATATATTGTTCTTATGGTATTGCAGGATTTTCCCAGGGGGCAAGTAAAGCTGATAACCGGCCAAATATTATTGTGATATTGGTTGATGATATGCGCTGGGATGAATTTGGTTTAGCCGGACATAATTATATTAAAACTCCCAACATTGATCGTATTGCAACAGAAGGAGCAAATTTTAAAAATGCTTTTGTTACTAGCCCCTTATGTTCCCCCAGTCGGGCCAGTTTTCTCACAGGACTTTATGCTCATTCACATGGTATTACAGATAATACTGATCGAAGCAAGCAGAGCCATCAGTTGCAAACGTTTCCCTTTAAACTCCATGCCCAGGGATACAATACGGCATTTATTGGCAAATGGCACATGGGTAATGATGACAGCCAACGACCGGGATTTGACTATTGGGTTGCATTAAAAGGACAGGGAGAGGCAATTGATCCGAAATTGAATATTAATGGTAAACGGCTAACAATAAAAGGATATGTTACGGATATATTAACAGATTATTCATTAAAATTTATTTGCCAAAAAAGAAATGCTCCTTTTTTACTGTATCTGTCTCATAAAGCTCTTCATCCAAATATTCTTCAACGTGATGATGGTAGTATTGTCACTATTAAAGGAGGAGGTTTTATACCGGCAGAACGACATAAAGGAATGTATGCCGATGCTGTTTTTACATATCGCCCGAATGCCTTTATCCCTCCCTCTGATAAACCCGCCCTTGCACGAAAAATTGATCATCTTCCACCATTAGGACCAGAAACAGCAACAAAAGAGACAGAGATTCGTGAACGGGCAGAAATGTTGATGGCCGTGGATGAGGATTTGGGCAAAATATACGATGTCTTAAAAGAAAATGGAGAACTTGATAATACGGTCATTGTGTTTACCAGCGATAACGGGTACTTTTATGGAGAACATGGTTTAAGTGTGGAACGAAGGTTGGCTTATGAAGAATCCATTCGTATTCCTATGCTTATTCGGTATCCACCTGAAATCAAGGCAGGTATTACTCCTGAGGAAATGGTTCTAAATATTGATCTTGCCCCTTCCCTTCTGGAATTAGCCCATATAATCCCTGATAGCAGCTTGCAGGGGAAATCATTTCTCCCGGTACTAAAAGGACAGGTTAATGATTGGAGATCTTCATTTATTATTGAATATTACAGTGACTATGTTTTCCCCAGAATCGTCAATATGGGATATAAAGCAGTAAGAACAGAAAAGTTTAAATATATTCACTATATTGACCTTAATAGAATGGATGAGTTGTATGACCTTGATAATGACCCCTATGAGTTAAAAAATATAATTCATTTTCCTGATACAAAGAAGGTTTTACATGAAATGAAAGATGAATTGGCAAAACAATTACAGCAAAATAATTAGATGGGATCTTTAATATGAAATATAGTTTTTGGTTAAAACGTATATAATTTCCAATTTTTAATAAAATGAAAACAATAAAAATGCTAAAGAATCGCTCGATAAAGATCATCCTTGTTTTATTTATTGGTCTTGTAATGATCAATTTTAAGCTTGTAAAGACCAATTTAATAAAAGAGCCTGCCCATCCAAATATTTTATGGATAATGACAGATGAACAACGTCCATGTTCGTTGGGTTGTTACGGGTCCGATTGGGCAAAAACTCCGAATATAGACCTCCTGGCTTCCAGGGGTACTGTTTTTACAAAAGCCTATCCCCAATGTCCCCAATGCCAGCCGTCCAGAACTGCCCAGTTAACAAGTAGGTATCCGCAAGAGGTTAACTGCACCTTTAACCAACGCAAAGGAGGGGGCATGTCTGTTCCAAAAGGAGTAAAAACATTTGTGGATATCTTTAATGATGCTGGTTATCAAACGGCTACCTACGGAAAACAACATACTGGTTTCCGGATAAATTGGGCTGAGCAAAAATCTTGGGTAGTAAATAATGATTATGCAGGTATGTTCAGCCTTAACGAAAAATATAACCCGGAAGAATATCAGGTAATAGGATCAATGATGATCAGGGGTGGAATTTATCCCGGAGGAGATAACAATCCCAGCAGAAATATAACAGACTGGGCAATCAGGTTTTTAAAGGACAGGGATCAGGAAAAGCCTTTCCTTCTAAGAGTTAGTCACAATTATCCGCATACGCCTGTATTGCCCTCGGAGCCATGGGATACACTTTACAATCCTGAAGATATACCAATTCGTTATGTTGACACGGCTGTTGCTCATGCGCGCTCTAAATGGGATCAGATGTCTTCATCGAGACATAAAATGGACCAGATGTCCATAGATGATTATGACCAAAGCTGGCAACATTATATGGGGCTTTGTGCCCAGGTTGATGACGAAGTAGGGCGGCTTATAAAAACGCTGAATGATCTTGGACTTTCGGAAAATACCATTATCATTTATTCCAGTGATCATGGAGCTTGTCTTGGTGAGTTTGGCCAGGTCACCAAACGTACATTTGATGATTGCTCCTGGAGGGTTCCTTTTATATGGTCATGGCCGGGACATATTCCTGAGGGACAGGTAAATAATGAATTAGCTGAATTAATTAGTACGGGAAGATCATTGCTGAACCTGTGTAGCCTGGATAAAATGATACCGAAATCCTGGAGAGGCAGGGATCTTTTTAGCGATCCTTCTCCGGATGCAGTATTCGGACAAATAGGGTATCCCAACATAAACTCAGTTGTAGGAGAGAAGTTTTACACAGGTGCCAGAATAGATTATGGAGAGATGCGTGTCGGTATAAGAACGGATCAATATCGCATGGATTATTCGTTTATGAAAGAAGGTCAAAAATTACCCCTTGCTGATGGGAATTTGTTTGATCTGGTGAATGACCCCAGAGAGTTACATAATTTATGGGATGATGGAAAATTTAGGAAAATCAAAAAATCTCTGGCAAGAAAAATAGATACATGGTTTGATAACATTGATAAGCCAACAGATTTATTTGAGAGTACTAATCAATAAAAATATACTGATGAAAATAAAACAATTCATTATTTTTCTCCTATTAAATACAGGGATAACAGGGAGTCTATTGTTGGCTCAAAAAATAGATACGGTGAAATTACCGGCATTTACAGTAGATGCTGCACAATTCTCTGATCCTTTCAGAGCGCTTAATAGTGTAAATGGGGGGCCAAGTTTCAGAGTGGGTAATTCACATGATTATAGTAAATATTTTGAGTCCTTCAGGCCACCGTTGGTACGGTTGCATGATGCCCGCTATTGTGATGAAGGAACTGTTGATATACATGAGATTTTCCCTGATTTTAATGCCGATGAAAATGATCCTTCAAATTACCAATTTGAAAAAACAGATAATTATCTCAAATCCATTCGTAAAGTAGGCTCCGACATTTTTTATCGGTTGGGAGAAAGTATTGAAAAAGGTGTTCCTAAATATTATATAAACCTACCACCGGATTTTGATAAATGGGCTCGTATTTGCACCAATATTGTACGGCATTACAACATGGGATGGGCCAATGGATTCAAATGGAATATTCACTACTGGGAAATATGGAATGAACCAAATCTCTCTAATTGTTGGACAGGGTCTATGAAACAATATTGTGAATTATACAAACAGACTGCTGTTAACCTGAAGAAACTTGATCCAGAACTAAAAGTGGGCGGACCGGCATTAGCAGGCCCTATATTTTCTCCAAAAGGCAGGGAATTTCTTGATTTTTGCAGGGAAAATAAAGTTCCTTTAGATTTTATTTCCTGGCATGGTTACACCAGTAGTCCCGATAAGTTATTGAAACAAATCGAAAAAAGCCTGGCAACAATTAAAGAATACGGTTTTGATGATGTTGAAACTTACGTAACAGAATGGAATATGGTCACTTCCTGGCAAATAAATGATCCTGAAAAAGCACGTGAATCTTTTTCACAGACAGCGGGAAGTCCTGGTGCCGCATTTGCTGTCTCAGTACTCGCTTATTTACAGAATTCAAAACTAGACGGGGCATATTATTATTCGGCTTATGGAGGATTTTTTCGGCTTGGTTTTTTCGATATTTTCGGAGTCCCTAAAAAACCCATGTATTCTTTTATTGCATATAATAAATTAGTTGAACTTGGTACACGGGTTGCAGTAACAGGAAATAATCGGGAAACAGGAGTGGGTATTATTGGTGCCGTGAACAGAAAAACTGGAACGACAGCCGTATTATTAAGTAATTTTGAAGATAAGGCAACTCGTTTTATGCTTAAAATGAAAAATTTGCCTTTTAAAAAACAATTGCTTTGCACTGAATATCTGATTGATGACAATCACTCACTGGAATGGGATCGGGAACAGGTAATGAACAGTTCTGATTTTCAGATTGCAGTTGAGTTACCTAAATCAACAGTGCGATTAATTTTTTTCAGTTCACAACCAATCAAATAACTTTATAAAAATTTAAAAAATGAAAGTAAAAGGATTAATTGCTTCCTTTATTGTTTTGGTTTTATTTTTAATAGCTACTTCATATGCTGCAGAATTGCCAAAAGGTGACAGGCCAACGAAGCCCAATGTATTGTTTATCGCAGTTGACGACCTTCGGCCTGAGCTGGGATGTTATGGGAAGAGCTATATAAAATCACCCAATATTGATCGTCTGGCAAAACGAGGCATGCTTTTTACAAATGCATATGCCAATTACCCGGTTTGCGGACCCTCCAGAGCATCACTGTTGAGTGGCATATACCCAAGTAGTAAACGGTTTATTAAGTGGAATTGTTCGCAAGACAAAGAGGTGCCGGGAGTTGTAAGCCTTCCTATGTCCTTTCGAAATAACAATTATCAAACTGTTTCACTCGGTAAGGTTTACAATAATTTTGAAGATGGAAAAGGAAGCTGGGATAAAAATTGGAGGGCCCCTATTACAACAACTCTATGGGATTATCAATCAAAGGAAGGAATTCGGATATTTGAAGAATTGAATGCTGACCGATATAAAAATACAGCAGCTCGTGCTAATAATAATTTGCCAAAAAGAGGATTGCCTTATGAAAAGCCTGATATTCCGGATGTTGCTTATCATGACGGACAGTTGGCAAATCGTGCTATTGATGAATTACAGAATTTTCAGAATAGTGGTCAGCCGTTTTTCCTTGCAGTGGGTTTTCATAAGCCTCATTTACCCTTTAATGCTCCTGAAAAATATTGGGATCTTTATGATGAAAAAGATATCAAACTTCCTTCAAATAACTTTTTTCCAAAAGGAGCTCCTGAAGCAGCCATGTTTAATTGGAATGAATTACGGGCTTATTATGGCATTCCTGAAAAAGGTCCGGTATCAGACACTATGGCATATAACTTAATCCATGGCTATTATGCCTGTGTGAGTTATGTGGATGCTCAAATAGGGAGAGTGCTAAATGCATTGGAAAACCTGGGATTGGCAAGTAATACAATTATTGTTCTGTGGGGAGATCATGGATGGTTTCTGGAAGAACATGGTTTTTGGAGTAAACATAGCAACTTTGAAAGGGCTGTACATATTCCGTTAATAGTTAAGGTACCCTGGGAAAATTCTGGACAGAAAGTAGAAGCATTAGTCGAATCTGTGGATATTTATCCAACTCTGTGTGAATTGACAGGTCTGAGCCAGCCTTTTCATCTTCAGGGAAAAAGTTTTACCTCGCTTATTGATAACCCTTCTCAACCATGGAAGGAAGCAATCTTTTACAGAATGGGAAAAGGAGAGACTATTTTGACGCATAATTTTGCATATACCGAATGGATTGATTACAAGACAGAGAAACCTTATGCACGTATGCTTTATGATCACCGAAATGATCCTGAAGAAAATGTAAATATCGCGGAATTACCTGAAAATAAAAAAATAGTCGAAGATCTTCATGATAAATTACTTAAACATATTATAGAAAGAGACAAATTAATCATTCCATAATTATAAAAAAAAGATATTAAAACATTAAAAATTATTACCTAAAGTTGGGGAGAATAAAAAATGGGAAAAACAAATGTGCAACCGTCGATTTTTTTTATAAGAGTTAATATAAATGTATTAAAACGCTTACTCTTTTCCGGCTTGTTAATTTTAATGCTGTTTGCACTAACAAATTGTACCCATGAACAAAAGTTAAAGGATGGAGGATTACGTATTGGTTGGGCAATGGAAGATATTACTCCGGATGGCCCGGTATCTTTGTATGGTCAATATTACGAAAGAATATCAACATACGTTCAAAGTCCGCTGAAAGTTACTGCATTAGCAATTGAATCAAGTGATAAAACCGGTAATAAAGAACAGGCAATAATGGTATCAATGGATGTGGCATTAATTTGGATAGAATTACAGGATTCATTGAAAAAGATTGTAAAGGATGAAATTCCTGATTTTGATGTCAATAAGTTATTTTTAAATGCAATACATACACATTCTGCTCCAAAACCAGAAGTTTCAGGAAAATATGGAACCTTATTACTTGAAAAATTGAGCAAAGTAGTTGTTGCTGCCTGGAATAACCGAAAACCAGGAGGAATAAGCCGGGAGTTACAATATGTTGTAGTAGGTCATAACAGACGAGTAGAATATGCAGATGGCTCAACAGAAATGTATGGTTCTACTGACCGTGAAGATTTTATGGGATTGGAGGGACCTGAAGACTCAGGAGTGGAAATGCTTTTTTGTTGGGATCTGAATAAAAAATTAACCGGGATTATTATGAATGTTACCTGTCCTGCACAGGTTACGGAAGCAAAATATTACGTGTCATCTGATTATTGGGGGGAAGTAAGGAAACAACTGAAGCAAAGATTTCCCGGAAAAGTTTATGTGCTGCCACAAATTGGTGCTGCCGGAGATATAGCTCCCAGAGATCTTACCCGAGGATATAAATCAGGCGAACCCAATATGTGGGATGTTCCCGGAATAATTGAAATTGGGAAAAGACTGGGCCACGCTGTTGAAGATGCTTATCCTGATGCGAAAAATACCATTAAGACAAGTGTTATTTTCAAACATGCTGTAGAAAGCATTGATCTGCCCGCGAGAATATATAGCGAAAAAGAATATAAAAAAGCATTGGCAATCGTTAAAAAAATCAGATCAAAAGAACCCGGGGATCCTAACTCACCTGAGTCTGCATGGAACAGGTTTCTTAATGTGATTAAGAATAATGAGGAAATAAAAGAATATGGTCCATGGGATAATAAGGTATCTGATTTTGGTTTTGTAAAAAAACAGGAAGCTTTGGTAGAAAAGTATTTAACTCAAAAAGACCATCCTTTTTGTAATGTTGAAATTCATGTAATTCGTCTTGGAGATGTGGCATTTGCATCCAATCCATTTGAACTTTTTGTAGATTATGGTTTTCGCATTAAGGGAAGAAGTAAGGCAAAACAAACTTTTTTGATTGAACTTAGTAGTGGTGACTGGAGGTATCTTCCTACAAAAAGAGCTGTTGAAGGAAAAGGATATAGAGGATACAGTGCAATGGTTAACAACGTGGGACCTGATGGTGGACAAATATTGGTTAATGAAACAGTTGCACTGATTAATTCAATGTGGGAATAACATAATTGTTATTATCAATCCCATTTAACCTATCATATAACTAACTTCTCAACATTAAGATAATCAAATGGTTAGCTTTTTGTCATTTCTTTTATCTTTTCAAGTTTTGGAATCATGCCTGTTTAGTAATATCAATAATTTTCTGAAAAGCAAACAAAATAAGTATACTATGAAAATACATGATTTTAGGCACTTTAAATTTGGCATTTTAATAGCTTTAGCCTTTATTTT
The DNA here is from genome assembly GCA_029935275.1 of Bacteroidales bacterium. Classification (GTDB taxonomy): domain Bacteria; phylum Bacteroidota; class Bacteroidia; order Bacteroidales; family VadinHA17; genus JANTGF01. The sequence continues at coordinate 18,546 of JAOZKQ010000005.1, forward strand.
AATATCATCATCATACGGTTGTGACAAAACAGAAGATACTGAGAATAAAGCACCAACCTGTTCAATTACCAGTCCGGACAATGGAGAAAAAATACAACAAGGCATCACCGTGACTATATCTGTTGACGCAGACGATACCGATGGAAATGTTATCGAAATATTTTTTTATGTTGATGGTTCCGACATAGGATCATCAAGGAGTTTCCCATATAATTACGATTGGTCTACTTCTGGCGAAACTACAGGCAGCCATACATTAAAAGCTATAGCCAAAGACAACTCAGGTGAATCAACATCTGATGAGATAGCCGTATTTTTAACTGAAGGATACAGCAGTGGTGAAACCGGAACAGTAAGCGATTACAATGGTAATACTTACAATACCATAAAAATAGGCAACCAATGGTGGATGACAGAGAACCTGAAAGCCACTCACTATGCTAATGGAACAATAATCCAGTTAGTAGAAAATACAAATGATTGGGATAATTTGGGTAACAATAACAAAGCCATGTGTTATTATGATAATTCTTCAACTAATGCTAATGATTATGGAGCATTATACACATGGGCTGCAGCAATGAATGGAGCAAATAGCAGTTCTTCAACCCCAAGTAATGTACAGGGAGTTTGCCCGAGTGGATGGCATTTGCCAAGTGATGAAGAATGGAAGCAACTTGAAATGTATCTTGGAATGTCTCAGACTGATGCTGATGATACAGAATACAGAGGAACAAATGAAGGAAGCAAAATTGCCGGAAATTCCGGACTTTGGACTGATGGAAATTTAGAAAATGATGCAGCTTTTGGTACATCTGGTTTTACAGCTCTTCCGGGAGGTAACCGGGGCGGCTGTGGCAAGTTCCGCCACTTGGGCGAGAATGCCGATTTCTGGAGCGCTACGGAGAACGATGCTGGTGCTTCATTCGCGTGGGGCCGCGACTTGGGTTACGATATCTCCAAAGTGGCCCGGAATTACGTCTACAAGCCGGGTGGTCTTTCTGTTCGATGTATTAAGGACTAGAAAATCAAAGCCTTATTCCTATAGGAATCGAGGCTTTTTAAAAATTGGATTTTTAACAATTATCATTATTTCAGGATACAAAAAAAGGCATTCCCATAATTGACCTATTCAAAGCCTATTATGAGGCTCGTAAAAACAAACGAAACACGATAAATGCAGGAACAATATGTTCCGAAGCGATAATGTGGGGTTAGGGATTAGAGATGTTACTTTAAAGGGGGCAAATAATCCGAGATCAACGGGAGGGGGGGGTAGGACACTAATTTTAAACCCCAATGATGAAAAAGGAAATGAAAACTGAATCCGTTGAAATTATTCGATTCAGATAAATATACATTTAAAAACAATGACAAATTTACTATGAACAATTCGTACGTAACACAAAAAAATTGGTGGAAAGAAAGTGCAGCAGGAATTCCAATGTTGATTACCGAAACTCCTGGGCCTAAATCAAAAGTAATGCATGCAAATACCACTAAGTATATGAAAGGATTGAGTGGACAGGTAAAACTATTCCCGGTATGTTTTAAAGAAGGGGCAGGAATAACCATGACAGATGTTGACGGCAACAAATATCTTGATTTTTCATCAGGCATTTATGTTACTTCATTGGGGCATTGCCATCCTAAAATATCAGAAGCTGTATCTTTTTGGGCAAAAAAACTAATGAATGCTCATGATTTTACCACACCTGTAAAAGAAAAACTTATGGAAAAAATGGCTTCTATTTTACCGGGTAATTTAAATGCGATTCAGTTATATTCCGATGGAACAACCGCTGTAGAAGCATCCATCAGAGCAGCACGTGCCATTTCAGGTAAACATGAATTTATTTCCGCGTATCGTGACTTTCATGGTAAAACATTAGGTTCAGTAAGCTGTGCACAAATGTATCGTGGAGAAGTTCATAGCTACGGGCCAACACGCGCTGCAGGTTTTTATATGGTTCCCCGCCCCGATCCTTATCGACCTCTATGGTCCAAAACCGATGGTACAATTGATACTAATGCATATATTCGATTTTACGAAAATTTCCTTATTGAAGGAACTGTTGGCAATGTTGCTGCTTTTATTCTTGAGCCAGTTCAGGGATGGGGTGGAAGTATTTTCCCGCCTGATGATTTCTTTCCAAAATTGAAAAAACTTTGTGACAAATATGGAATATTGCTAATTGATGATGAAGTACTTGCAGGAATGGGACGAACGGGAGATTGGCTTACCTTGAACCACTGGGGCGTTATTCCTGATATTGTAACATTTGGTAAATCCTTTGGTAACGGATTCCCCGTTACAGCAATGGTTGTAAGTGAGGAAAACGGTGATGCACTTGAAAAAATATCTGCGTCTTCCAGTTATGGAGGGAATCCTATGGCATGTGCCGCTTCATTGGCATCGATAGAAGTTATTGAAGATGAAGATATCTTACAAAATGTAAATACAGTAGGTGAATATTTTATGAAGCGCATGCTAAAAATGAAAGAACAGCACCCTATTATTGGAGATGTAAAAGGGAAAGGTTTTTTATTGGGAATTGAGCTTGTAAAAGATAAAAAAACGAAAGAACCTTTTATAGAAGCAGGTACTCTTGTTTACCAAAAAGCATTCAAAAGAGGCTTGGCATGGATTCCGGCAGGTCATATTCTTCGTATGTCACCACCACTTATTATGAGTGAGAAATACGCCGCAATGGGAATGGATATTATTGAGGATACAATAACTGAAGTTGAAAAAGAATTTGGATACAATTAAAGAAATGAAACGAAAGGAAATACATATAGAAATAGTTGGATTGGGTCTGATGGGTCAAGAGATTGGTAGCTCTATTGCCCGTTGGTGCAATCTGCTTAATGATGGTCCTGTTCCTGTAATAAAAGGAATTTGTAACAGGAATCCAGATAGTCGCAAATGGTATATCGATAATTTTCCCGAAATCGAAGTTGTTACAAATGATTATAAGGTGCTCTTAGAATCTGATAAAATTGATGCAATTTATTGCGCAGTCCCGCATAATATGCACGAACAATTCTATATTGATATTATAAATGCAAAGAAGCATTTGTTAGCCTAGAAACCATATGTAGCCATGAGCTTTTTACTACCGCATTGGAATCTCATAAATCGGGGAAAAGAATATTATTAGGTATTAGTGGCATTATTTTGATATCTTTTTTATTATACTTAAAAAAACAATTTGGATATTTTTAAAGATTTGAAATTATGGAAGAAAAAACAAAAAAGGTTATAGGCATTGTATTGTTTCTTTTTATTTATCATGTTGCTTTTGCTCAAGAGAAAGCAACATGGAGTTGGGATGTTAAGGGCAATGACCCGTTTTATGATATTCCTTGTCCTGCTGGTGGGGGATTTGTTGAAATGCCTGGAACGGGCAAAATTGGAGGCAAACTTGAAATAAAACTGCCAGATGGCACTTCTTTTAAAAAGAATCTGTTGCGGGGTATCACATTTAATAATTTACCGGTAGGCTTGACTGGGGATATCTTGAAAATAAGTCCTTCAAAGTTGCAGTTTACCTTGTCCGGGAAGGTGCCGGCACTTTCGGCTACCCATCAGATTGGCATTGAAATTTCCCATAAGGCTGTAAATGGGAAAATTGAAACGAATTCTTTAAAACTTTTGGACATACCCATACAAACCCATGACATACCGGGTAACTTCACTTCCCCGGTCACGGGAAGAAAATATTTCCTGGTCTTCAATGACGAGTTCAATGGGAAAGCAATCAATAAAGACCGTTGGATGTTCCGCAGGGAAAGAGGTACTACCTGTACCAGAACTTTGGAATACCAAGGACAAACCTGCCTGGTATTGGTAGAAGATGAAGCCTCTATCCTCAATGGGGATGAACTGCGACTGGGGGTCTATCAAAAAATAAAGGGGAGCAGGGAAGCTTTTACCGGTGGGATAGGGACTGCGGAAAGTTTTTTGCCCCGCTACGGGTATTTCGAAACATCCGTCTCAATGAGGGACTGTTCAGGAGAAGGCTATTTCCCGGCATTCTGGGTGCAATATCAAAGAAAGAACAAATACAATACAGGCACCGAGATTGACATTATGGAGTACAATTCAAAACATAAAAAAATATACCAGACCGTGCACTATTTCAACGATACATTGAATCCATTGAAACATTATTCCTCCTCTGAAAATTTTGTATTGGAAGACCGGGACAAAAACCATGTCTATGGCCTGGAATGGACCCCGGTAG
>JAOZKQ010000499.1 GCA_029935275.1 Bacteroidales bacterium
GATTATGGTATAGACGGATGGAAACTTGACGGGGCTGCTACCTTATTCCATCGTAAAATTGGGCCTGTTCCCTTTTTGTACAGAAAAACCCATGGTGGCTTAATGACTACCCGGGGATATATGGATCATTATTATCGAGACGAATATAGCCATGGTTTAAAACATAACCCTGAATTTGTTACGCTTTCGCGCTCTATGGATAGAAGATTTCATCCTGAAGGCTTTGCACCAATAGATGCTTCCCCTGTCAACTGGGTAGGCGATCAGGAACATCACTGGACAGGTAGCAGTAGCACTGATGATGGCGAGGATCAAAAAAAAGATATTGCACTTAAGGGGATCCAGGGTTTTGAGTCAGCAATTAACAGCATTTTAAAAAGTGCGGAAAAAGGATACAATATTATTGGATCTGATATCGCAGGTTTTTCAGGAGGTAAAATTCCTCCAAATTTATATATCAGGTGGGCACAATTTTCCAGCTTTTGCGGCTTATTTTTGAATGGTGGCCATGGAGAAAGGGCTTTATGGAAAAGAAGTCCGCAGGAACTGGAAATTATCAGGGAATATTCCTGGTTACACACAGAGCTTGTTCCATATATGTATAGCTACGTAGTTCAGGGACATAATGGCGGACAGGTTCTCCAGCAACCTGTTGATGGGAAATATCATTACATGTTTGGTGATTACCTGCTGGTAGCCCCCATTTACAAGGATGAGTTAAATAATCAAATCACTTTGCCAAAAGGAAAATGGAGGTACTGGTTCGATAATACAAAAATAATCGAAGGGCCCATAACTTTTAATAAAGAGTTTCCGATTGATGAATTTCCGGTTTTCATTTCTGAAGGGGCTATAATCCCTATGAATATAGAAAGATCATACACCGGCATTGGCAATGAAGGTTCCAAAGACTATTTAACATTACTGGTATATCCTGATAATGAAAACAGCTTTACTATTTATGACCCACTTGATGGAGAAAGCACCACTATCTTGGTTAAACAAACAAAGGAATCCGTTAAAATTTCACTTAAAGGCAAAAAGAAGGCACACATTCTGAATATAAACTTAGCTTCAGAACCTAAAAAAGTTGAACTGGACAATTCTGTACTTTCTGATTTGATAGATTATCATTTTGATAAAGAAAGACAGAAACTAATTATTAAAACAAATGAATATTCCACCGGTGATTATTTGATCACCAAATAATTATATTTAGGTAACCTCTAAAAATTAGAAATTTTATGAATCTGTGAGGCTTTCAAAATTTTCAATCCGCAGTTTACAGTTGTATATGAGGAATTTAAAATTTTGTTTAACGATGCAGATTCCTTCAAAGAGCAATTTTTAGAGGTTACCTTTAATAAATACATTCTATACTTTAATAAAAAAGAGTTAATTTTAAAAAAAATATCTAATCCTTAAATCATATGAGAGAAAAAATGAAAATCCGTCAAATTTTAAGCTTATCCGTAATCGGGCTATTTATTATTGCATTAAATGCATGCAGCACTAAAACACCAGCTCAGGAAGAAAAAGACACAAAAACAACCTGGGCTGAAAAATTGGGATACCCATCGGGCAAGAAAGTAATTATACTGCATGCTGACGATGCAGGAATGAGTGAAGGGGCAAATATTGCAATAAGCCAAATGCTTGAAAACGGCATTATCCAGTCAGCAGCTGTTATGGCACCATGCCCAAATGCAGATGATTTCATCCAGTGGGCCATTGATCATCCAAAAGTGGATGTAGGAATGCACCTGACACTTACAAGTGAGTGGAAAGAATACCGCTGGGGCCCCATAAGTCCTGCCGAAGAAGTTCCAGGACTAATTGACCCGGATGGTATGCTCTGGCATGAAGTACCCGATGTGGTTATGCATGCTTCTCCAGAGGAAGTTGAAAAGGAAATTCGTGCACAGATTGATAAAGCAATTGCAATGGGTTATCAACCAAACCATATTGATACTCATATGGGTACTCTTTACGGCCACCCCGGCTATGTTGAAGTATTTTTTAAGGTTGCTGAATATTATGGCATCCCTGCAAATGCTATCGACCTTTCAGATTCGCTTGTTGCAGACAGGTTCAAAAAAGAAGGTTACCCAATTGATGAAAATGTAATTGGAATTATTGCAGATTATTCATTACCAAAACTGGATAATTTTACCAGTGCGCCTAAAGGTGAAAGCTATGAAGATAAAGTTAATAATTTCAAAACCCTTATTAAAGCTCTTCCTCCGGGATTGACTGAAATTATTTTCCATCCTTCTGTAGAATCTGAAGAGCTCAAGGGTATTACCAATTCATGGCAACAACGAG
>JAOZKQ010000500.1 GCA_029935275.1 Bacteroidales bacterium
TACAAAAATACGAATATATTGCCCCCGGGGAATATTCATGTAGTTTTTCATATCCCGGATTAAGTCACCAAATAAGCAAAGACGAAAGGATCCGGGCCAATGGTAAAATATGGATGGGAAATATTAATGCAACAAAAATTATTCAAATTAAAGATTGAACCCGATGAATAAAGGATTGGTTATTATATTAATAATAACTATTACTTCAATAATATCTTGTAAAAGATCGGATTGCGATGACTGTTTTACGCCTCCAGAAACTTTTATGATGATGATTGTTGACAAAGATACAGGAGAAGACTTACTTGACGAAAAAACTTACTTCACCGACTCCATAGAAATATATTACCTCCAAAACGAGGAAAGGAAAAATGCACCCTTTCAGATTGAACATCTTAACTCCTATGAAAAAGTAATTAAATCTGAACACATCCCCTGGCTTAGTGTCGGTGGAAATAAAACTTTTTATATTCAACTAAACTACATAGACACTGACACCCTCTACCTACATGTTGCTGAATACCTTCATTACTGTTGCCGTTCATTTCCATATGTAGAAGCAACAATAAATGGTAATGATATTGAAATGAATAATATTGGGATACTCCTGCTGAAAAAATAAATTTGCTTATACCCTGCTAAAGAATTTAACAAATTGCTCATGAGGAACAGAAACGCAAAGCCTGGAATATTTTGCAGCCTGCTCCTTCCTGTCTCTTGTAAAATAGCTTAACGAAACAGCCCCAATGTAATGGTCCAGCAGAAATTTTTCGGATAAATTAGAAATTACAAAAATTCCCATTGGATCAGAATTCAGATAAAACTCTGTAGCAAGGAAGCCTCTCTCCTTTAAATACTGAATATTTAGATTGATGTCATGTACTGTTTTCAAACGGAAATCATCTACTGCTTTTCGGCCTACAACAGAAGTAAGTAAAGCATAAACCAGTTCCTGGGCAAAGCCATTAATCCCATTATTTGCATAAAGCACCCTGATTCCAAGTTCCCTGTTAAAATCCTCATTCATTGAATGAATAAAAGCAAGTCGTTGACCACTTAGGCCAACAGATTTACTAAAACTTTCAACAATTACCACATTCTCCATACAAGAAAGCCTGGTAAACAATGAATCGTCCCTGTCATAAAAAACACGACGGTATGGACTGTCAAATATCACGACTACCCCATTATTATTAAGGGTAGAAACCGTTTCCAGCACTTCTTTATCATTAAATTTGTTTCCGATAGGATTATTAGGGTCACATATAATTACAGCAGCATCCGAAAGGTCATCAGTTCTTTTTCTTAATGAAATCAAATCCTTATATGTGTCATTTTTAAGCTCCCGGATAGCCGACATATTTGCATAAGCCCCCCAATAATACTCAGGAATAAGGAGTTTGTCAATATCCAGAACCTGGAAACTAAGATCCAGTCCGCCCATTCCCCCTGCTGCAATTGTAATGTACTCATGTTTAGTCCTACCCTGGAAATAAACATCATTTATGGCAGATCTTAGTTTTAAAAATCCGGCATTAGGTGGGTAAACCTGAATGGTATTTGAGTTAAAATCAATTTGCTTAACCACCTCTGAAAGGTCAATGTTTACGACAGAATTTACCCCCCTGTTTAGAAATAAATAATCTCTCCCACTTTCTTCACTTAGCTTGCTCACCCTCTCCCCTACACCAACAATTGCGGAATAACGGGCACCACTTTGATTTATTTTCATTTTTTTTGTATTTGGCTTTTACTTCCAATCCAGTTCAGGTAGTATTGCAAAGCCCCAAACTAATTTACAAATGAATCACCTCATCGTAAGCTACTGCAGCAGCTTCCATAATAGCCTCTGACATAGTTGGGTGAGGATGCACAGACTTAATAATCTCATAAGCCGTAGTTTCCAGTTTTCTGGCAAGCACAATCTCTGCGATCATTTCTGTAACATTGGCCCCAATCATATGACCTCCCAATAATTCGCCATATTTTACATCAAAAATTAATTTTACAAAACCCTCCTTATGACCGGCAGCACTTGCCTTTCCTGAAGCTGTAAATGGAAATTTACCAACTTTTATTTCATAACCTTTCTCTTTAGCCTGATTTTCTGTCAATCCTACAGATGCTACTTCGGGAGAACAGTAGGTACAAGCAGGGATATTCTCATAATCTAAAGGCTGAGGCTTTTCGCCAGCAATTTTTTCAACGCAGATAATACCTTCAGCAGATGCAACATGGGCCAGTGCCTGACCATGTACAATATCTCCAATTGCATAAACTCCCTGAATATTGGTCCTGTAATAGTCATCTACTTTCACTTTTCCC
>JAOZKQ010000094.1 GCA_029935275.1 Bacteroidales bacterium
TTTGGAGATATAGATTGCTGAATATCTGCAATTTCATCGAGTCTTATTTGCTCTGCTCCATTATGAATGACCATGTTCTTTAAAGAATAAATATCATAGTCGGGTAGTTTTAATGTAATGTCAATTTGCTCACCACCAGAGTCCATTTGGCCTGCAGTTTTCCCTTCTAATTGATCTTTAACCTGATTTATTACTGTACTCACATTAAGATTGTAAAGGCCGGCACGTAAACGGTCAATTACCACATTTACCTCAGGGGAACCTCCTTCAATTGAAGTTTGAATATTAAATAAACCCGGAATATCCAAAATAGAATCTTTCACAACAGCCGTAAGTAACTCTATCGTTTCAAGATCCTCTCCTTTTACTTCTACAACCAATGGTGCTTCTTCCGTACCTAATATACTATTCAGGGCTGATTCGCTTTCCAGATAAGTAATTTCAATTCCGGGTATTTCTCCCAATGCCCTGTTGACAGCTTCAATTATTTCACGGGAACTATATTTTGAATTTTTGTTGAGAACTACTTTAATGCTTGCTGTATTTTCGCCCTTAAATACAGCCTGGGCATCTCCTGTCAATCCAGTTTCAGCTCCAATATGACTATAGATTGTTAATAACTCATCACCGGCAAGTTCCCTTAATAATATTTCGATATTATTTACTGCTGATGAAGTTCTTTCAAGTTGTGTACCTTCTGTCATTTTTATGTCGATATCAAATTCCCTGGAACTGGTTTTAGGCATGAATTCAGTTCCAATCATAGGAAAAATGAAAAAAGAAATACTTATTAAAATTACTGCCAACAAAATTACCAACCATTTATATTGAACCGCCTTTTTTAGAAAACGACCATAGCCGGTAAATTGAATTGATTTTTTACCAACAGGAGCTGTTTGCTTCCTATAAAACCTGTAATAAAGCATTGGAATAAAGAAAATAGCAACAAACAAGGATGAGAGCAGGGAAAAAGTTACAGTCCAGGCCTCATCCTTAAAAAGTTCTCCAGAGGCTCCATGTAAATATACAATTGGAAGAAAAACCACAATCGTGGTTAAAGTAGATGCTATGATAGCACCACCAACCTGAGCAGTTCCGGTAATGGCAGCTTCTTTCACTGACATACCATTTTCATGGTTTCTGAAAATATTTTCAATTACCACTATCGCATTATCCACCATCATTCCCGCTCCAAGAGCCAGGCCCCCAAGGGTCATAATATTTAGAGTAAGATGATTAAAGTACATTAAATTAAAAGTGGCAATAATGGAAATTGGAATAGCCAGACTTACAATAAGTGTGGTACCAATTCTTTTCAAAAAGAGAAAAAGAATAAATACTGCCAGGACGATTCCAATCATGGCCGTATTTGTTACTTCTTTGATTGCACTGCTAATAAATGAACCCTGATTGGAAACAATGGTTAGATGATAACCAGGTAAAGCCTTTTTAACATCTTCCAGGGCTTTGGTAATTTGTTCTTCAGCTTTAACTGTGTTAAACCGCGTTTCTTTGTAAATAGAAAGTCCTATACAACGTTGCCCGTTTATCCTTACAATGTTAGCAGGCATTTTGTTACTTAAAGTTACATTGGCCACTTCGCTCAAATATATTGGGGCTTTTGCAGAGCTATTAGTTTGATTTTGACCTGTTGCAATATCTACAGGTTTATAACCCACAATTATTCTCTTCAGATCCTCAACATTATCCAAGAGGCTAACTCCTTTAATGATATATTGTATTCCCATCTCAGTAATGCTTCCTCCTGAAACGTTCCGGTTAAAATTCTGGATACGTGTACTAATCTCGTCAAGGGACAAATTAAAGGCTTCGAGTTTGTAATTGTCTGTTGATACAACAATTTCACCTTCTTCCTTTCCCGAAAGTTCAACTTCAGCCACTCCCTCAAGCCTAACCAATTGATTACGTATGTAATTTTCACCTACCTTGCGCAACAGGTTCATATCAGATATTTCATCGTGCGTTAATGCAAGGAGCATTACCGGTTCTGTATTTGGGTCATGCTGGGTAATTTCAATCTCATCAATTTCAGTATTTTGACTAAAGGTATTTAAGGCTTTTTGAAGATCAAGGAATGCCTCATCCATATCCTTATTCCATGTATATTCAACTGTGATTTGTGCTGAGCCTACTCTCGAAACAGAAGAAACCTGAATTACATCCCTTTGCCGGATAGCAAGGGCTTCAATGTTCTCAACAAAATTTTTCTCCATTTCCTCAGGAGGTCTTTCGCCTGATTTAATCTCAACATAAACCCTGGGATTATTCAAATCAGGAAAAAGGTCCACCCCTAATTTATCATAGGATATTATTCCCAACAATATGACCCCCAATACAATCATTAGGATCGTAACCGGGTATTGAACTGCAAATTGAACCAGCTTTTTCATAAATATATTTTACAAACCACTTTTGGGGAACATTACTTGATTACTTTAACTTTAGATCGGTCGCGCAGGGTTTCAAAGCCCTTTATCACCAGACGATCATTAAGTTTAATTCCACTAACAATTTCAATCTGATCCTGATTTTCAAGTCCTGTTTTTACATGTCTTTGATGGGCTGTTCCCTGTTCAACAATAAAAAGTGATTTGCCCCTTGAGTCAGAAAGAAGGTAATCTTTGGAGATAACAATAACATTCTTTTTGCGCTGTGTTACAATATCAGCCTTGACAAACATTCCTGGTCTGAGTTTTAATTTAAGATTATTCACCTGTATTTTACATTTAAAAGTTCGTGTTTCAGTACTTATTGCCGGAGAAATCTCAGTTACTTTTCCAGTTAGAGTATCCTCCGGGAATACATAACTGGTAATATTCACGTTTAGACCATTTTTTATTAGCTGCAAATTCTTTTCCGGCAGGTTTATTTCCATATACATATTTTTATAGGCCATAAGCTTTACTATTGGTAATCCGGTATTAAGCTTTGTACCAACTGTATAATAGGGCATATCAACAATTACCCCGGTAAACGGGGCAACAATTGACATTTTTGCAAGTTTTATTTGTGCGTTCTCAAGCTCATATTTTGAATTAATAAAAGATATTTCTGAATTTTTAAGTTCCCGGGTTGTAACGCCTCCCTTTTTATGTAATGATTCCTGTTTTTTATACTCCTGCTCCGAAATACTATAATTCAACTGCTTTGCATCAAAAGCTATACTATTTTCATATTCCTTATCTTCAAATTTTATGATTACCTGGCCTGCTTTCACCTGATCCCCCATTTTAAAAGATCGCTGACTTTTGGGGTTTATCTCAGGAAAGTATTTTCCGGTAATTTCCGACATTAACTCAACTTCCTGGCTGGCAAACACAGTTCCTGTGGATGTTATAAAAGTTTCAATGGATCCTGATTTTACAGCCAATACAGAGACAGGGGTAGCCATATCTGTATTAATAGTATCTGGCTGATTATTACATGAAATAAGTCCTGTTAGAAACAAAAAGCCTGTAAATAATTTTAATGTAAACTTCATTATCTGTAATTTTAATTTTTTTTAGCTACTATCGTAAAATAAATTCAAACCGGTTGTTTTCAGTAGTTATCACAGGCCTTTCCATTTTATGACTATTCCCCCGGTTGTTTAAATAAATCTGCCGGTATTACCGGTCTGTTAATACTAAAATCATATAATGTTTGTATTTTCAGATTTAATAATTCTATTTTATAATTTATGAAAGCCTGGGCCAGTGACATTTTTTTTGTAGAAAGCTGATTCTGGTATAAATTCAAATCCATTCCTGTAAGATCTCCGTTCGCATACCTTTCCAGATTGATCTCATAAGTTAATTGTGCATTTTTTTCATTTTGTTTGGCTATTCCAATCTGGTTTTCCTGGTTAAGCAAGTTTCGATAAACTAATCTTATATCCACAATGATCTGCCTTCTTTCTTCATTTAAGTTCAACTCCTGTATTTGAATAACAGCCTCCTGGGCTTTAATCCTTGCTTTTCTTTCTCCCCAATCATATAAAGGGATGTTAAATGAGAGTGCTACCCTTGGATTTTTAGTTGGATTATCATACACTTTACCTAGAGTCGGATTATCCCCCATAACACCGACAGACAGCTGTACATTTCCCTTAAATTCATTAATAGATTTTGTTTGGATTAACTGGAACTGAGCATTTTCAATATCTATTTCGCGTTGACGCAACTCCATCCTTGAATTTAAACCATACTCAACTGCCTTTTCCAGGTCAACCTGCACAGAATCATTAATTATTATTGCAAGCACAACAATATCTGTATAAAGGTCCATCCCAAGGAATTTTTTAAAGGCATCCTTAGCATTGTCAAGCTCCACCTGCCTATTTTGCAGGGTAGATTCAGAGGTAGCCAGGTTTAACTCAGCCTGATACAATTCCTCCATTGCCTCCAAACCGGCATTAACTTTATTCTTAATAATCTCATAGCTCTTCTGAGTATTGCTAAGCTCTTCTTCAGCAATATCCAGGCTCATTCGGGCAAGATAAACATTATAAAAAAACTGTGTTACGTTTTTTTCCAGACTAAGCTTTTGCAGAGCATAATTAATATTGGCATTCTCTAAATCCAACTCAATGGTTTTCAGCTCTAATTTTGTCCTGTTATAGGTAAAAAGAGGCTGATTAAGACTAAGATATAAATTATTTGTAAAAGCTGTGTTCTCATCAAGATAGCCCTGTGCATCAGAAATATTCTTCTGCCACCCAAAAGTATTTACCAATGATAATGTTCCATCCGTCCATAAAATGGGTTGATCAACCCTGAATGTTGCCCCGGATTGAATATTTTCATTTGTGTACCATTCAGAAAATCTATTATCAAATTGGCGACTGTTATCATAAGTTATAGGGTTTACAGATAAAGAAAATTGAGACTTCAAGGATGCTCTCTCTGCCTTTAATGTCTCCTGAAAGCGATTAAGGCTAAACAGGGATCGTTGTAGATCCGGACTATTCATTCCTGCTATTTCAATGGCCTTTTCAAGTGTCAGGGCTTCTTGCGCAGAAACTTGCTTAAAATTCAAAAAGATAAGTAAAAGAATTAACCAAAACCCAAAGTATTTATATTTATCCATCCGTATATAGTATTATATTCACCTGCCTGTTATAATAATAGATAGCTTCCTTAATAATTTATTTGATTCTTCTTTACATAAAATTATTGTTTCACCAGTTTTAGTGCATCTGCAATAATATGGCGGCTTTCACTTTCATTAGTTAATTCTACTTTGGCTGTATCCGGCGAAAAATGGAAGGATCCTAAATGATTCCAACCCCCAGCTATGTCTTTCAAATCTAAATTAGCTTCATCCATCCCATCATCATGATGAATCAGGAACTGGTATTTACCTTTTGGAGTGGATTGCCCATCTTTACCACGATTTCTTCCAAAATTCGGGCTTCTTGTATTTTCAAGATAATAATACACATCATAGTAGCCGCTTTCCTTTACCGGTACATTCCAAACCGCTTTCCTATCACCCGGGCCAGACTTTACATAATAAGCAGAACGAACATATTTCCCATAAAACTTAGTACTTGTAGTAAGTGTCCAGTTTTGAGGCACCCTCCATTCTGTATAGCCTTTATATTTTTGCTCACTTTTATCAGACTTTGTAAATATTTCAACAATTTTACCTTTATTTTCAGGTTGTACCAGTTGAAATTCCGGGTCTTCATTATCAACAATAATTTCCCCGGGCAAAATTATATTTACCGGTATATCTGAAATTTTTTCACCCTCATAAGGTATGGCTTTCTTATTCGGCTCAATTTTCCTGAAAATGGTTACAAGATTGGCAGGTAAGTTTTTCGAAGTCAAAGTATTTGTAGTCATAGCACGGGGATTTCCATTAATCAAATAACTTAGCTCCTTAGTCTGACCACCTTCCACATAAACAAGTTTTTCCACAGTATTGTTAGCTCCCTGGCCAGCCATACCAAAGCCCATTCGGCCTCCTCCCTGATTGCCAATACGAAAACTAAATTTTATTATTCCTCCAACCTCTTCAGGGTTAGTTACCTTAAAGTGAACCATTGTTTGAACCATTCCCTCATGTTTTACCTGCTCAGCAATAACAGGACTTAAAACAAAGCCTGGTAATTTACTGGAATTAAACCAGTTATCCATATAGTTATTAAGATCTAGATTAAAATTATCCAAGAGCTCCTGATTAAAGTCATTAAAGTCAATCGACCGAAAGCGGTTATCTTGTAAAAATTTTGTCAGAAAACTATCAAAAGCATCCTCACCAGCCTTTAATTTTAAAGTTGAAAAAAGAACCTCTGACTTTAGTTTAATTATATTGTCAATAATTTGTTTTTGTTCAGGATCAGTCAGAATTTCGGCAAAACTTCTTTCTTGTAATTCCATACTGGCTTTTTCATCTTCACTCAGTCCGGTGTATTGTCTCATAAAAGTGTTTCTCATATCAGTAAAAGAGCTTTTTATATAAGCTTCAAAAACCCGGTTTATGATAGGCCAGTTATTGGAAAAAATATAATTGGACCCAGCATAGAATGTTGGAAAAATATTAAAATAATTTGGAGTTTCATTTACATTCAAATTACCTGCTTGCATTCTAAAATTCATCCTTCCTGATTCATCCGTAAAAACTGCACAGAAATTGTTTAAGATCCTTGCCTGCATATCTTTTTCAGACATGTTTTCCTGAGGGCCTCTTCTTCTTTTTTTAAAACCTTTGACATTCCCAGCCAGATCTGCCTGTCGGATATTGGCCCCCATTTCCGGAAAGAATACCATTTCCGGTTGTACATTTTCAAATCCTTCTGACCATATATGCTGATAAGATGTGAATTGAATAGGGACTTCTACTAAACTGAATCGTTTAAAAGGGTAATCCATATTAATTCTTCGTTCATAATCCTTAAAACGTTCAGCAATTATAATTCCAATTGTATCTTTTAATTCAGGCAGTGCATCTACAAAAAAATCATGATCCTTTTTATAATACAAATAGAATTCAATATTATCCGAGATAAAACTTTTCTTTGCATAATCTCCAATTGAAAGAGATAATTTTGAAATAGGATATTCAGATACAAAGCGGGTACCTTCATCTGTTTTTTCTTCCTGACCTTGTGAAACCGAAATCAGATCAGCACGGGTTTTTACTTCAAGGGTAAAATATGTAAAATCTTCATGCATCCAGGCTGGGCTTGAGGTACTAAAAGTTACCCCACTTACCGGATACCAATTAAGCTCAGGCGTAAGGAGTACATAGTTGGGTGATATAAATCCAAACCTGTTCTGATAATACTTTGTTGCTTCCTGCCGTTCCTTTTCAGTAATATCCAGATAACCAGCCGATTCAATTATTGAACCATGATAGTTTATTGTATAAATAACCGAATCGCCTGATGCAATAGGGCCAAGGGTTTTTATTGTAATAATATGATGATCCCTCGAAAAAGGAATATCCCTGCCATCTGAAGTTACCTGATCAATATTCAAGCCGGGATTCAGGCTCATAATCAGTTCACTCAAGGCTTTCGAATTTTTATTTTTCAAGGTGATGGTTGATTCAACATTAATAGAATTTCCGGAATGTTGAAGAACAATGTTGTTTCTAATGATTTGTGGAATAGGGGATTCAACTAACCTGTTATTTAAACTTATAATCTCAGCCCTGAGGCCCTGGTCTGCTTTAAATTGATTTACATGTTTAAAGCCCAGATATACACTAAATCCTATGGCCACTAATCCTACGAATAGTGAAAGTTGATTGGCAAAGCGCGATTGGGGTAATCTTT
>JAOZKQ010000501.1 GCA_029935275.1 Bacteroidales bacterium
AAGTTTAAGATAAGCTCTGATTCTATTCATCATGTAACCCTTACAAAGCAATGCTAAGCTTATTTTCTTTAATAAAGTGTCTTCACATTCCCGATCAGCAAAACCGGATTGTCATTTTCAGTCAGGACTTTAGAAAGATTTAGAAAGCCATCTCTGTTTTTTACTCTCAGATCTGGATCGGATCTAACTATAACTGACCTCTCCATTAAAGAGAAGGCATCCATAACCATATAAAAAGCACCATCAGATTGAAACTTAGCATAATAAGGATTAAGCTTTTCTCCGGTAAAGTCATTATAAAATGGAGAGATGTAATGTGCATGCATATTTATTTTATCTACTAATATGAGATGTCTTTTACCATTGTACCGGAAGGCTTTCCCTCCCATCTGCTCCTTGGAGGTAATTGTAAAAGTGTTGATAATAAAAAAATCAACTCTTTCTGTAAGTATGGAAAAAGTTGTTCTCCCTATTTGAACATCAGAGCCCAGGCCTATGTTCCCTGCCTCAAAAATAAAGCAAGGTTCCAGCTGATCTTCTTTTACTAAAAATACTGTATCACTATTCACCGGCCTGTAGTGCATTGATTCACCAACTTGGTAAAGCAGGTCCTGCCCATTATCATAAGAACTCCCTTCTTCATTCCCGGTCAGTATGCCGTTAATAAAATTCCCGGACGTTGTTTGCCTGAAAAAATAGTACTTACCTGAGGGCATACCAGAGTCAACAAGTGGAGCACAGTTTATGATCGTATCATAAGTAATCATAAAATTTTGTAAGCGGCCAGGTCTGGCTAGTGGAATATTTTCCATAAATCCTCCTGTCTCCAGATCAATACGTACAAAATACTTTGGATTATCTCTTTCAATTAAGTAAATTAAATCCTGTTTTTCAGAAAGATGAAATACCGGGTACTGGATTTCTTTCGGACCCCGGCCAATATAAGCCAGTTTTCTTATAAACCTGCCTCCCCTTGTAAACTGGTATAGTCCCTGGTTATAAATGAAAACAATAACATACTTTTCTCCAACAATCCAGTTGCCCAGGGAAATCAAGGCATCCTTCTTGGTTTCCAGTTTTAAAAACTCAACATCGGAAATTATATCAGAAAGTAAAAATGGAATTGAATCCTTCACATCTTCAAAACGCAATAATGGCACCATTTTGCCATTTACCTCTGTAAAAACTACTTCTTTGTTCTCCTCATTGATACAGGATGCAAGAATTATTGCTCCGGCAACAATAACAATAATTAAATTTTTCATTTAAATATTTTTCAGGCCCAGTTGTTTATTGTATTCCTCAAGATCTGTTTTGGCAGCTTCAGGGGAACCGAACTTTTTAAGTGGTATTAGTTGTTTATTAATGCCATACAGCATTAACCCAATGTCTTTTTTATCTACATCTATGTTACGGTTACTACGGCTGTATGCCTTATACACTTATCATGTTGTATTCAGGCTATACTAATTCAACGTTCTGATTTAATAATTCTACATTGAAATGAATTTTAGCATTTAAAGCTTTAAAAACTTTTAATATTGTATCAAATCTTGCGTCGGTTAAGCTATTTTCAATTTTAGAGATTTGAGCTTTTTTAACTCCAACTAATTTCCCTAATTGTTCCTGTGTTAATTTTCTTTCTTTTCTTGCTTTTTTTATAGTTTCTCCTATAATATCAAGACGTAATTCATATTCAAATTCATCTCTTTTTTGAGTTCCTATTTTTCCAATGTGTTTGTCAATTAATGTATCTAAACTTGTTGTTTTCATTTTTCTATTTTTTTAAGTTGTTAAAATAATGTTTCTTTAAATTTTTAGCTTTTTCAATTTCCTTTTTTGGTGTTTTCTGAGTTTTCTTCTCAATTCCATGAGTAGAGATTACAAGTGTATCTATTTTGTCTGTTTTATCCCAAAAGGCAAATAATCTATATTGAGTTCGCTTGTATAAAGTTCGGAACTCCCATATTTCGTTATTCAATTTTTTGACCAATGTATTATCATTTTTAATTTGAGATTTTTTCAGATTATAGTAAATCTTTTCTCGTGCTTTTTCGTCCAAATTATTCAAGAACTCAACCGCTTCATCTAAAAATTCAATTCTATATTTCGGTTTCATTTATTTGTTTCTTTTTGCAAAGATACAAATAGTTTCTTAATCAGGAAACAAATCTTGTGCCAAATTTAAAATCTACAAAGTAAAATTTATTTTATCCAATTAAACTAGTCAATTCTAAATATATTTACAGGATTTCCATGATTGGCGGGCTTGTGTACAACAGAAAAGTATAATGGCTATTTCATCAGGTAATTTACAATTA
>JAOZKQ010000502.1 GCA_029935275.1 Bacteroidales bacterium
TATTGCATTAGTTATTTTTGCAATGGATTTCACTTTTGAGGAAATTATGGGCTTTGTTTATAGTTTATTTTATTAACTGTTGAAGTAATGGCTGAGAACGAGTTGAAATGGTATGTCCTAAGGGCAATTGGGGGTAAAGAGAAAAAGGTCAAAGAATATATTGAGAGTGAGGTAGAAAGACTTGAAATTTCAGATTATGTTTCTCAGGTGCTGATTCCTACGGAGAAAGTTTATCAGATCAGGTCTGGAAAGAAAATTAGCAAAGAAAGGAATTTCTTTCCCGGGTATGTGCTCATTGAGGCAGTTCTGGTTGGAGAAATACCACATATATTAAAGAATATCCCAAATGTTATGGGTTTTCTTGGTACAAAAGCAGGAGTTCCTGTTCCTTTGAGACAGACAGAAGTAAACAGAATTCTTGGAAAAGTTGATGAACTTGCTGCCAGTGATGAAGAATTGAATATTCCGTTTTTTGTTGGAGAAACAGTTAAAGTGATAGATGGTCCTTTTAACAGTTTTACCGGAACAATTGAAGATGTTAATGACGAGAAGAAAAAGCTTAAAGTGATGGTAAAGATATTTGGGAGAAAAACTCCCCTTGAATTAAGCTTTATGCAGGTTGAAAAGGACTAATATCTTTAAAATTATAAAAAATTAAATTAAGAAAATACCGGTTATTATAATAATTATAATGCTTCCTGAATAATACCGGTAGATTAATCAATAATAAGTTGAAACCAAATTAGTTATGGCTAAAGAAGTTGCTGGAATCATTAAATTACAGATTCGAGGCGGTGCTGCAAACCCTTCACCTCCGGTTGGACCTGCATTGGGTGCAAAAGGAGTGAACATTATGGACTTTTGTAAGCAGTTTAATGCCAGGACGCAAGAAAAACAAGGTAAAATCATCCCGGTTGTTATCACAGTTTATGGTGATAAATCGTTTGATTTTATTACAAAAACTCCACCTGTTGCAGTTCAATTACTTGAGGTTGCTAAATTAAAGTCAGGCTCTGCAGAACCTAACAGGGAGAAAGTTGCGTCAGTAACCTGGGAACAGGTTAGAGGTATAGCTGAAGACAAAATGGTCGATTTAAACGCTTTTGAGGTTGAATCGGCAATGCGAATGGTCGCTGGTACCGCCCGTAGTATGGGAATCACTGTTAAAGGTGATTTTCCTGAGAGTAAATAATTAAAAGAGTTTTACAACAATGAGTAAAATTACTAAAAAAAAGAAAGCAGCTTTAGAGAAAATTGAAATTGGTAAACTGTACAGTTTATCAGAAGCTACCAACTTGATAGGGGAGATTAGTTCAGCTAAATTCGATGAATCTGTTGATATCGATATTAGGCTGGGAATTGATCCTCGTAAATCAAACCAAATGGTACGCGGTGTTGTTACTCTGCCTCATGGTACAGGGAAAGAAGTACGGGTTTTAGTACTTTGTACACCTGATAAAGAAGCAGAAGCAAAAGAAGCCGGTGCTGATTATGTAGGGCTTGAAGAATATGTTGAGAAGATTAAAAACGGTTGGACTGACATAGATGTGATTATCACCATGCCCCCTGTAATGGGTAAAATTGGAGCTTTAGGACGAATCTTAGGACCCAGAGGTCTTATGCCGAACCCGAAAAGTGGAACAGTTACTATGGAAATTGGAAAAGCAGTTAAAGAAGTTAAACAAGGGAAAATTGACTTTAAAGTTGATAAATTCGGTATTCTTCATTCCTCCGTTGGAAAAGCTTCATTTGAAGCTCAGAAACTTACGGATAATGTTAGAGAATTTATTTCTGTTGTTAATAAACTGAAACCGACTGCTTCTAAAGGCACTTATATTAAAAGTGTATTTCTCTCGAGCACTATGAGCCCTGGAATCAGGGTTGATACCAAAGCTTTCGATGAATAATTAATCGATCAAATTGGTTGTTATGACACGTGAACAAAAAACTACAGTAATTGATAATCTCACCGAGCGTATAAATGGTGCAAGCCATTTTTACCTGGCTGACATTTCTACACTGAATGCTCTTGATACAAGTGCATTGAGAAGGAAGTGCCATGAGAAGAATATCCAATTATTGGTTGTTAAGAATACCTTATTAAGGCAGGCTATGGAAAAAGCCGATGTTGAATATGATGAGCTTTTTGGAGTTCTGAAAGACTCAACATCAATCATCTTTTCCGAAGTAGGTAATGTACCTGCTAAACTTATTAAAGAGTTTAGAAAACAACATGATCGTCCAATTTTAAAAGCTGCATTTGTAGAAGCAGGTTTTTATATTGGCGATGAAATGTTAGATACATTAGCATCACTGAAGT
>JAOZKQ010000503.1 GCA_029935275.1 Bacteroidales bacterium
GAACATTCCGGACCCCAAACATTGTGCTGGGCCCGTCCGGGTTATGTAGATGGAGGAATTGTGGTTTAACAAAAGCTTTGTTTGGTTTGTCCAAAAAAAGGCATAATGAAATAAAAACCAGGCTACCTTGATGTATAAATGCCTTTCATCTTAAGATTGTTTTATAATACAAATTTTCTTAATAAAGGTTCTATTGAATTTTTATATACCAAAGCCCCAAATTAAAAAATAAAAAACCATGTACAAAAATCAAATCTTATTTATTGTTTTTGTTTTAATTTTTACAATTAAATGCACGAGTCCAGACTATGAATTAACAGGCATTGTTCAGGATGGACTGGAGGGTGGAGGTATTGCCGGTGTGGAAGTTACCTTAAAGGGAACAAGCAATAGGGCAGTGACAGATAATAATGGGAATTTTTCATTAAAAGTTCCTTATTCCGTAAAATCCGGTATTCCTATTGAGAAAGTAAATTCAATCCCTTTTTTGAAAACTAACAATCTCGCTATAGATATGGTTTTGGTTGCAGGTAAAAGTGGTTATCAGCAATTGGAATACCAGATATCATCGAGAATAACAGGTTTGGTACTTAATATTTTGCCGGAACCTCTAGAGTTTAAGGCAAGTGATTATACCAGTGATTATATCCCATTTACCTCTCGCTTAGAGAATGATGTACAGTGGGAAAGTATTATTGATGGACTAAGGCTATTTTATGAAAAGCGTGTAGATGCTTTAAAGCCGGAAAGGGAGAGGTATTGGACCCGTGATTTATCTTCACCGGAGGCTTATGTGGCCTCTATTGAGCCTAATCGTGATAATTTCAGGTCTATTCTTGGTGCTGTAGATGATCGTGAATCTGTATCTATGGAGAAATTAGCCAGGATTGGAGAAACAGATAAATATGTAATATATGAAGTTCGCTGGTCTGTACTTAAAGAGGTGCTTCCGCGACCAGCCCTGCAAGACTGGCCGGAATTAGATGTGCCGGGGAAAATATTTGGCGAAGGTCTTTTACTGGAAACTAAAGGAAACCCCATGGGATATGCAATAGCAATTCCTGATGCCGATCAGGATCCTGAAGATTTGATGGGAATTGGTGGTGGAATAGACAAGAATTCTCAGTTTGCACGACATTTAGCGGAAAATGGATTTAATGTTGTGATTCCGGTTATTATTGATAGAACCAACCGTTGGTCACGAAATACCAATAGGCCTTCACGAACATGGATATACTCCCAGTCTCATGAAATGGGCCGTACAGTAGCTGGCTATGAAGTACAGAAGATGGAAGCTGTTGTTGACTGGTTTACAGAGCAAGGTGGCAGCAATGCAGAAATTGGAATAGCCGGTTATGGTGAAGGAGGATTGTTAGCTCTTTATACCGCCGCATTAGATACCCGTGTTAAGGCAACATTGATAAGTGGGTATTTTGCACCCCGGGAACAAATATGGAAGGAACCTATTTACCGTAATGTCTGGAGTTTATTGCGTGAGTTTGGTGACGCAGAGCTAGCCAGTCTTATCGCTCCTCGTTCAATTGTGGTGGAATATAGTAAGGTGCCTGATTATAAGGGGCCTCCAAATGATGGAAAAGAAATAGAACCTCCCGGTGAATTATGGACCCATTCTTTTGCTGAAGTAGAATCAGAATTTAATCGAATAACTTCACTAACAGGAAAAGACTTTGGGGAACGAATATTGGTAAAACAGGGTTCAGATGAAACTATCCCTTTTGGTTCAGAAGAAGCTATGACCCAGTTTATGACTCAGTTGGGCCATTCCCAACCATTACCACTTTCAGATGACTTAACCCTGGATGCCCGAGATGGTTTTGATGCTACTGTTCGCATGAGGCGCATGGTTGAGCAGATGGTAGGCCATACCCAACTTCTATTGAGGGACAGCGAATATGTAAGGAATGAATTCGTAGAAACTTATCCAGACCAGAAAGCGTTGCGGAATTATTTCAATCAGGAATTAATTGGATGGTTAGATGATGACTTTCTACCCGTAAATGCCAGAACTAAAATGGTTGAAAATCAGCCTGGATATACATGTTACGATGTATTAATAGATGTATTACCTGATGTGGAACTTTGGGGCGTACTCAGTATTCCAAAAGGAATTAAAGCCGGAGAAAAGCGACCTGTGGTTGTGCTTCAACATGGCAGGGGTGGTAATCCCTGGACTGCGATGAGTACCGGGAGTTATTATGAAGTGGGAAGAAAGCTGGCTGATCGTGGGTTTGTAGTTTTTACCCCTTTTGGTAACTGGACAGGAGAGACCAGGTTTCGATGGATAGACAGAATTGCAAA
>JAOZKQ010000504.1 GCA_029935275.1 Bacteroidales bacterium
TAACTTTGGGTTTGACAAAAAAAGTGAAATTTTGCACCCTTTTTTTGTATATTTGAGGGCTAAATAATTACCTGGCTTAATTTTTTAATAAAAATTTAATTTAAGGAGGAATAAAAATGGCAGACAAAATTTATCGTGTAAACATGAATGACCTCAGTTACAAAATTGAGGATGTTCCCGAAGAGTGGATGGGGCTTGGCGGCAGAGGCCTTACCTCTACAATCGTTTCTGCAGAAGTAGATCCCGAGTGTCACCCTTTAGGTCCTAATAACAAAATGGTATTTGCACCCGGACTTCTCTCCGGCACGCCTGCTGCAAATTCTGGAAGAAATTCATTAGGGGCAAAAAGTCCCTTGACAGGAGGCATTAAAGAGAGCAATGTAGGCGGCACAAGTGCCCAGATTTTTGCAAAACTTGGTGTCAAAGCCCTGATCATAGAAGGGATTCCAAAAGATGATTCTACCTTTTATCATCTGCATGTAACCAGAGAAAAAGTGGAGATAGTGCAGGTTCCTGAGCTTGTAGGTAAAAATAACTTTGAAGTACTTGATGCTATGTTGACAAAGTACAATAAAAAAGTTGCTGTGATGACGATCGGCAGGCCTGGTGAAATGAAGATGCCGGTTGCCAATGTTTCAGTTAAAGACCCTGAAGGCAAATTCAGAAGTCATGGCCGTGGCGGCCTGGGCGGAGTGATGGGATCCAAGAAGATCAAATGTATTACCGTGGATGCCGAAAGATATAAAGAGACAACAATAGCCGATCCGGAGAAATTCAAAGCAGCTAACAGAATCTTCGCAAAATCATTGCTGGATAATCCTGTAAGCGGGCAGGCATTACCGGCATTTGGAACAAATGTTCTAATTAATATTCTGAATGAATCCGGAGGGCTGCCTGCAAGAAACTTCCGTTCAGGCAACTCCGAAAATGCAGAGGATATCTCCGGTGAAACTATGGCTGATATTATTAAATCCAGAAATGGCAAGACAACACATGGATGTCATGCAGGCTGTATTATTCAGTGCTCCCAGGTTTATAACGACAAGGAGGGTAATTATCTCACATCAGGATTTGAGTATGAGACTATCTGGGCATTGGGTGCTCATGCCGGCATTAAAGATCTGGATATGATTGCAAAATTGGATTCCGTTATGGATGATCTGGGTATTGATGCAATAGAAGTAGGAATAACACTTGGTGTTGCCGTAGATGCTGGTATCCTCAAATATGGTGATGGTGAGAAGGCTTATAAAATTGTTTCGGAAGATATTGCTAACGGGACAGCAATTGGCAGGATTATAGGCGGAGGTGCCGGAACCCTGGGGAAACTATACGGGCTTGTACGCGTTCCGGTAGTTAAAAATCAGGGTATTCCTGCCTATGAACCCCGTGCGGTAAAAGGACAGGGTATAACCTATGCTACAACACCGATGGGTGCTGATCATACTGCAGGATATGCTGTTGCAACCAATATCCTCCAGGTTGGCGGATACATTGACCCACTTAAAAAAGACGGACAGATAGAACTGTCACGCAATCTTCAAATTGCTTCTGCCTTTATTGATAGTACCGGTATGTGTATATTTGTTGCTTTTGCTATACTGGATGATCCGGATAGTTTGCCAGCAATGATTGATATGATTAACGCAAGATTTGGCACCAGCCTCACTGGTGATGATGTTACCGAAATGGGGAAGAAGATACTCAAAATGGAGCGTGAATTCAACCGGAAAGCAGGTTTGACAAGTGCCCACGACAGAATGCCTGAATTTATGAAGTACGAGCCTTTGCCACCTCATAATGTAGTCTGGGACTTCACCAATGAAGAGATAGATTCAGTGTGGGATTTTTAATGGACGACATGATAAATATCACAATAAAACTATTTGCCCATTACCGGGTAAATAACTTTAAGGCTGAGAAAAGAAGTTATGCCAAAGGCACAACTGCCAGAGATGTCATTGCTGATACCGGTATTGATATCAAACAGTTTCCCCTTGGCATCTTAATGGCCAACGGCAGGCATATTAATGAAGACTATATTCTGAAAGAGGGTGATATCCTTGCTATATTTCCGAAGGTTGGAGGAGGCTAAAAGTGGAGGTCAAATCTGTGTGACAGATTACTCAAAGGAAACATAATGGATAAAGAAAAGGAGAAGTTTCTTAAAAAAAACAGTATCGATGATTTTCTGTCTTTAGCTGCCCACAGAGCAGCAGTAAAGGCTTTTGCCTCCACCTTCAGGGATATTGAGAGGAATGCTTTAGATATGGGCATAGTGCCACTACGGTACAAAAGAAATCAATCCACGAT
>JAOZKQ010000505.1 GCA_029935275.1 Bacteroidales bacterium
CTTCCATGGACCCCTCCGCATGGATTATGGGGGATTGATGAGAATGACCCTTCATACATTCATTTTAGAGATAAACCATGGAAAGTTCAAAATTCATGGAAAGAAGATGATGCTATTTGCTATGCAGCATTGCTGCATAAAACCGACTGGCAGATTGGAGAAATATTTAAACTGCTAAAAGAACTTGGTATTGATGAAAATACCATTGTATTTGTATGCGGGGATAATGGTGGTCAACCTTATTTCAAAAGTAAAGAATTTCCATATGGTATTTTTGGCCCCAATCTGAATCCTGAAACCGGCCAGGCCTTCAAAGGACAAAAGGGAAATGTTTACGAAGGTGGTTTGAAAATTCCAATGGCAGTGCATTGGCCGGGTAAAATTAAACCTGGTTCTCAAAGTGATTTTGTATGGTATTTCCCTGATGTAATGGCTACATTTGCAGATCTGGTAAATATTAAAGTGCCAGGTACTTGCGATGGTCTGTCAATATTGCCAACACTGATAAATAAAGGAACACAAAAAGAGCATAGTTACCTGTTCTGGATGGATAACAGGCGTTGGGCAATCAGGTCAGGTAACTGGAAAGCTGTTTCAGTCCCGGTTAAAGGGAAAGGTAGGAAACCGGTTGATTGGGAACTTTATAATCTTAGCAATGATGAAGGTGAAACGAATAATCTTGCCAGTGAAAATCCTGAAGAACTAAAAAAATTAATCAATTATGCTTTTGAGGCATTTGAGGAACCTGTAGCTGGTGAGATCTATAATAAAAGCTTATATTTAAAAGATCATAATATTAACAGGCCAAAGCCACCCCTGAGTAAATAACTATTGCAAAATCATGTATAAATATTTATGGATTATTTTGTTTGTATTTTCCTGTCAGTCACAAAATGAAAAGGAACCTGAAAATCCAAATATTATTTTAATAATGACAGATGACCAGGGATGGATGGATGCAGGTTTTAATGGGAATACGGAATTAAAAACTCCAAATCTTGATTATCTGGCCTCGGAAGGCATTATATTCGACAGGTTTTATTCAGCATCAGCAGTCTGCTCTCCAACAAGGGCAAGCTTTATTACCGGAAGAAACCCTTTAAGAATGGGAATTCCTACTGCAAACCAGGGGCATATGAAAAAGGAGGAAATTACCATTGCAGAATTGCTAAAAGAAAAAGGATATGTAACAGCACATTTTGGGAAATGGCATTTAGGGACACTTACAAAATTATCTAAAGATGCGAATAGGGGAGGGCCTGAAAATCCGGAACATTTTAGTATTCCTACAATGCATGGATATGATCAGTTCTTTTGTACGGAATCTAAAGTTCCAACTTACGATCCAATGGTTTATCCTGCTGTGTTTGAGGAAGGTGAGGGTAAGAGATTTGGATGGAAAGCAGTTAATGAGTCAGATAGTACAAATGCATACGGGACATTTTACTGGTCAGGAAATGAAATAAAAGATAGCCTTAACCTGCGTGGTGATGATTCCCGGATAATAATGGACAGGGTCATTCCATTTATACAAAATTCAACTAAAAAAGGAAAAGCGTTTTTTACAACAATTTGGTTTCATACGCCTCATCTGCCTGTTGTTACGGATGATGTTCACAGAGAATTATACAATTCACTGGACTTGCAAAAGCAAATTTATTTTGGCACAATTACTGCTATGGACGAACAAATTGGCAGGTTGTGGAACATGTTGAAAAAGAATGGTTTAGAGGATAATACCATGATCTGGTTTTGTAGTGATAACGGGCCGGAAAATGGAACTCCCGGTAGCGCCGGCATATTCAGGGAAAGAAAAAGAAGCTTATATGAGGGAGGGGTGAGGGTGCCTGCTTTTGTTTATTGGAAAGATCACTTTAATAAGAAGATCAGGGTGGATTTCCCAGCCGTAACAAGTGATTATCTCCCAACAATTTTAGAAATCCTGCATATTGATTATCCTGATAACCGGCCTCTTGACGGAGAGAGCTTATTGTTCCTGTTAAACGGAACTCAACAGGAACGGGAAAAACCAATTGGTTTTCTTTTTGCCAAGAAAATGTCCTGGGTCAATAATCAATACAAGCTAATAAGCATTGACAATGGAGAGTCTTTTGAGTTGTATGATTTAATAAATGACAAAGGCGAAAAAAACAATATCATTTTAGAACATCCAGAGCTGGCTGAAAACATGAAAAAGGAATTATATGTATGGATTGAGTCAGTTGAAAGCAGTAATGATGGGGCTGATTATGATTAGTCTTTGCAAGAAAACGTCAAATACTGCGTTACTCTCGTCTTGAAAACAGTC
>JAOZKQ010000506.1 GCA_029935275.1 Bacteroidales bacterium
CTTTTCATAACATCACATAAATAGGCCACCTGTACATTGTCTTTATTCCTGGCTAAAGCATCAAAATAGCCAGGAACCCTTCTCCCACAGCCAACCAGCGCAACACTTAACCTATCATTTGCACCCATGATCCTTCTATAACTCTCAGAGGAAAACCCTGTTGCACCAATATTTAAAGCGGCAGATCCCATGGCAGCTTTTTTCACAAATTCTCTTCTTGAGGATGATTTTTTCATTTTTCTCTTTTTTTGGAAGTTAATCTAATTCTTTGATCTTAATATTTTTAAAAGAGACCGTGTTTCCATGGTCCTGCAACAGGATATAGCCTTCTTTAACCTCACCAAAATTCGGCCAGTTCTTATATTTACTATAGGCTACAAGGGCTCTCCATTCCTGGGAACAGCGTTCATACTCAACTATCTTAATATTATTCAGCCAATGTTCAACCTTACAGCCCTTCACAATAATCATTGCCCGGTTCCATTTTCCAATTCCTCTAAACAAATAATTTGAAAGCTGATCTGTGGCTGCCTGTGCAGGAATCAGGTCATAGAGTGAACCAAGTGTACGATTCCCTTCTATTCCTTTTTTTGCATCGGGGTGATTTTTATTGTCAAGTATCTGAAACTCACAACCTATAGCCGATCCGGTTCCCTTATTTAGCCCCGGATCAACAAAATATTTAATTCCACTATTTGCACCTTCTGTAATACTAAAATCAACTTGCAGAATAAAATTAGCATAAGTTTTCTCTGTTATGATATCCCCGCCATTCCTTGACTCTCCTCCACCTGACTCCTTAACTGTAAGAACTCCCTCATTAATTTCCCAGCCCTGCTCAGGAAAATGATCAAGTTTGGCACCCCTCCAGCCCTTATTCGTTTTACCATCCCATAACAACTCCCAGCCTTCACTTATCTCCCTCGGAGTCAATTCATTATTCAGAAAACTGATCAATGGTACTTCCGGATCGGATTTTGTAAGATGTGATTCCAGGTTTTCCGTCATGATTCTTATATTCTTCCAGCGAATCTGTTTTCCTTCCAGTTCTTTTTTGTTACCGATACCATGCACCTGCAAAGCAATAAAACCGGAAGGTGTCATATCATCAGCAAGATCAGTACATTGAATCTCATTCACCCAGGTTTTTATCGAACTCCCAACGGCTTCCACCCTGAAATGGTTCCATTCCCCTAATTTAAAAGCTGGTTTTGCTTTGGGATTTACTTCCAAACCGTACAACCATCCTCTCCGGGCTTCATCGTAAATACCACCAGTCCAAGCCCTGGCAGAGGGGTCAATCTCCACCTGATATCCATGAACACGGCCATTATTGTAATTTTTACTGCTTAAACTACGGATTTGAATACCAGAATTTGTAGGTGAACCAAGTAATACATCAACTTCAAAGATAAAATCACCATAATCTTTCTTTGTGGCAAGAAAGCTATTTGGTGTACCTGCAACCGTTTCCCCAACAATCTCTCCATTGTCAACATAATATTTTGCTTCTCCGTTTAACTGTTTCCAGCCTTTTAAATTTTTACCATTAAATAGCTGAACCCAACCATCTTCAGCCTGTAAAGGTGCTGAAAAAGCAATTATTAAAGTCACACTTAAAAATAAAACTAATTTTCTCATAACATTTTGAATTTTATAATAATTTTGAATTTATTCCTTACTAATATTTTGCTCTTTTAAAAATAATTTCCTTTTGCATTTCTCCCTAAAGTAATACTTACACAATCCATTTTACCACCAACAGGGGGGTTCATTTTCGAAACTTTCACTATGATTCTATCTATTCCGTTTAATTCCGCAAAAATTCTGTCAATTATTCTTTTTGCAATATTTTCCAACAGATGTGATTTTTCTTG
This sequence comes from Bacteroidales bacterium, assembly GCA_029935275.1. Classification (GTDB taxonomy): domain Bacteria; phylum Bacteroidota; class Bacteroidia; order Bacteroidales; family VadinHA17; genus JANTGF01. The sequence continues at coordinate 1,878 of JAOZKQ010000506.1, forward strand.
CATTTCTTCTTTTACAAATAAATAAGCTTGCTGGTAGTTTACTGCATCCTGCAGATCATCAGAAAGGGCAGGTTTTGCCATATCCGATTCAATTTCCAGGTTTACCAGAAATTTATTACCTACAATCTGCTCTTCCTTAAAATGCCCATGATAGGCATAGAACTCCATATTTTCGATTCGAATAGATGCCATGATAAGATTTACTGCAAATATAAGACGAAAATGTTAAAATATATTCAAATAGACAAGGATCAATTTAAAAAGTTAGGGGATTAAACTCATTATAAATAGTTAGAAAATAAAATGTACCAGATTTATTTAGTGTGAATAAATATCATGCCAATAAATTTAAGTATGGTCAGATTGTTTGACTGAAGACATGAACAGGTCAATTATGCCTGCCTTTTCAACTTAGAAAACAAATTAGC
>JAOZKQ010000507.1 GCA_029935275.1 Bacteroidales bacterium
TTTTTTTCGGGGTTCGGTTCATCTTGCAATTCTTTTAATAAAAACAAGTACAAATAAACACATTTTCCACATAGATTAAACATTTTTTCGAATCAAATAATTACCGGATTTATACTTTGGCGATTTTTAATTACCTTTAGCCAAAACCATCTTTACAAACTTTTCCCAATCATGATTTAAATTATGGAAAAAATATTAAATGGACTTCTGACATGGGTAGATACGGGCATTGCCATAGTCGTAGTAATTGCTATGTATTCTGCCACAAAGTGGTTGTTTAATAAGCAACCAAAACTCAAAAAATCAGGAACTACTGTCCGGCAGGTAGTTCTTTATGTTCTTGGATTTATTGGCTTCATAATTATTTTAACTTCCCTACCCATTAAAGAAAGTGTCAGGGGCCAGCTCCTTAATTTAATAGGCATTATAATAAGTGCTGCCTTTGTCCTGAGTTCAACCACCTTACTGGGAAACGCCCTGGCAGGGGTTATGAACAAAACTTCCAAAAGTTTTAAATTAGGTGATTTTATAATGGTAGATAAGTATTTTGGAAGAGTTACCAATACAAGCCTGTTTTTTACAACCATTCAGGTGGAAGACCGGAATCTTGTAACTCTCCCAAATCTTTTTATTGCTTCTTCCCCGCTAAAAGCAATCAGAGAATCGGGGACAATTATATCTACAGAAGTTTCTCTTGGCTATGATATTTCACGACATATTATAGAAAAAGAACTAGAAAAAGCTGCTTCAGATGCTGGATTAAAAGAACCTTTTGTATTCATTACCAAACTTGGTGATTTCTCCATTCATTATAAAGTTCATGGTTTACTGGAGGATACAAATAAGTATTTTTCCACCAGGGCGCTACTGAATGCTATGGTAGTAGATCATCTCCATGCTGCAAAAATCGAAATTGTTTCACCCTCATTTATGAATCAACGACAGGTAAATGACCAGGAGTTTATCCCAAAAGTTTTAAAAATAAAGGAGGAGCATGATGAATCTAAAATTGCTGATGATTTGATTTTCGACAAAGCAAAACAGGCAAAGGAAATTGAAAAAAAGCAAAGCCATGTTGATAAATTAGATGAAAGAATAGAAAACACAAAAGCTACAATAAAAAAAGCTGATGATAAAAACGAAAAGGAAGCCATTCTTGAGAAAGTAGCTAAAATGGAAAATCAACAGCAAAAAATTAGTGACAGTATTGAAGAAGATAAGGATAAACTTAAAGAAAATTAAACACAAATCTTTTTATCTGAGTTTTGAAAAATGAAAAAATTAATTACTATAATTCTCCCATTATTATTAATAGTAGCATCCTGTACTAAAGATCTGAAGAAATTTGAATTAAGCTCAGATTCATTCAAGCTCACCATAGACCAAACCGGTTTTGTAAGTGGGTTCTTTTCAAACAAATCTAAAGAAAATTTTATTGCAAAAGACAGCCTGGCCCCGATAATGACAGTACGGGTAAAAAATGAATTATTATTTCCTGAAAAAGCAGTTTTCGAAAATGGAAACAGCATTATGAATCTTTCTTTTAAGAAAAATATAGAAGCACAGGTTAAAATAGAAGCTAAAAAAACACATCTTACATTTGAACTTATTTCGATAACTAATGGAGAAAACATTGAATTGATCATTTGGGGGCCTTATCCTTTAACAATTAATAAAAGTATTGGAGAAACCGTGGGTATAGCAAGCGGTGAGAAGTTTAGTTTTGGTATTCAGGCCTTAAATCCGAAAACCCTGGGAGGTTATCCCTGGAATGAAAATGATTGCATGCCACAGATTGACATATTTGAGCAGGACAATCTATCCGATATGAGCGAGAAAGGGAAAAGAGGGGTTTTATATCGTGTGGAGGCTGCGAAGCCTGCTGACTTTGGAAGTACTTTACAGGCTTATTGCCGAAACAGAAATCATTCCAGGATTATTCAAAACTGGAGCCATGATAAATATATAGCCCCTGCATTTGATGATGGAGGTATCATTGGAAGTAAAATTGCCATTTTCGGGTGCCCGGTAGATAAAACATTGGAAACCATTGGAGCTATTGAAGTGGATGAAGGACTTCCCCATCCCAAAATTGATGGAGTTTGGGGCAAGCAATCAAAAGGGGCCTCTGCCGCCTATCTGATCATGGGATTTGGCGAACATGATATTGACCAGGCCCTGGCCATTACAAAAAAAGCGGGATTAAAGTATTTGTATCATCCGGGCCCTTTTGAGTACTGGGGACATTTTAAGTTAAAAGAAGGGCAGTTCCCGGATGGGATTGAAAGCATGAAGCGCT
>JAOZKQ010000508.1 GCA_029935275.1 Bacteroidales bacterium
TTTGTCCTGGATTCATCAGAAGGGAATGGCTATTCTGAAATGGAAGGAACCATATATCTTTTGCCATATTATATGGCCCGCTATTATAAATTAGTTAAATAGAATCTATCTTTAGAGTCCCTTTTGGGACGAAATATTTGTAGCCCCGAATAAAATTCGGGGTTATAAATGAACAAATAACAAGAGTCCCATGGGGACGAAATATTAATATTTTCAACCCTCTAGACAACTCTAAATGAACAAAGCTTATCGAATATGTCAGAATTTAAAACATATCGAAAGTAAATTAAAATTTAAAAAAATGAAAACTGCTGTTCTTTTATTGGTTTTTACCTTAGCAATAACATGTTCAACAAACATAAAAGTTGATAAAGAACCAAAAGATGTAAGATTAAGCCACAATAATCCTGACCTGATCGTTGACCTGGGAGTAGGCCTTTGGGCTAATCCAATTCCTGTTGATTGGGATAATGATGGAGATAATGACCTGCTGGTTTCATGTACCGATAAACCATCAAATGGCCTTTTTTATTTTGAAAATGATGGGAATAACCTATTCTTAGCTGGAAAACGAATTGCTGAAGGGAAAAAGAAACTGGCAGTTTCCTACCTGAATGGGAAAGCTGTAGCATGTACCCCAGGGACAATATACTATGATTTTCAAAATCAAATTTATAACAATCCTGTGAAAATAAAATACAAGCAAGACTTCTATAATGGGCGGGCCAACCAGTGGAAAATAGCCGACTACGATGGTGATGGCATTAATGATCTTTATATGGGCGCCAGTGACTGGAGGGAATATGGATGGGATGATGCCTACAACTCTGAAGGGAAATGGACAAATGGGCCACTTCATGGCTATGTTTATTGGGTGAAAAATAACGGGAGCAATCAATCGCCCAAATATGGTAAAACTCAACAGGTATTTGTTAACAATAAACCATTGGATGTGTATGGATGGCCTTCACCAAACCTTACAGACTGGGATGGTGACGGGGACCTGGATCTTATTTGTGGTGAATTTCTTGACAGAATTACCTTTTTTGAAAATACAGGAACACGAACAAAACCTGTTTATGCAAAAGGGGAGTTTCTTAAAATAAATGGGGAAACCCTGCACCTTGAACTGGAAATGCCAGAGGTAGTTGTGTATGACTGGGATATGGATAAGGATGATGATTTGATTGTTGGAAAAGAAGATGGGCGGGTGGTATTTATTGAAAATACCGGTAAGGACGATAATGGAAAACCCATTCTGGCTGAGCCGGTTTATTTCAAACAAAAGGCGAATTATGTAAAATGCGGAGCCTTATCAACTCCTTGTAGCTTTGACTGGGACGGCGACGGAGATGAAGATATTATTGCCGGGAATACAGCAGGATATATTGAATGGTTTGAAAATCTTGATGGGCAAAATACTCCAAAATGGGCTGAACCGGTTCGATTAAAAGCAGGTAATGATGTGTTTCGGGTAATGGCTGGAGAAAACCTTTCAATTCAGGGACCGGCGGAAGCAAAATGGGGTTATACAGTACCCTATGTGGCCGACTGGAATATGGATGGTTTACCGGACATCATCCTGAATAGTATAATAGGTGAAATTCTGTGGCTGGAGAATATTGGTAGCCGGACAGAACCGCGCCTTAATGATGCAAAAGGTCTAATGGTAAATTGGAAAGGTAACCCTCCAAAACCTGCCTGGAACTGGTGGGACCCGGAAGATAAAGAACTAGTTGTGCAATGGCGAACCAGGCCAATAGTCCTCGACCTGAATAAGGATGGTTTAAATGACCTCATTATTATAGATCACGAAGGCTACTTAAGCTTTTTTGAGAGAAAAAAGGAAAATGGGGAACTAATTATGAAGCCTGGTAAAAGAATATTTTTTAATGCCGAAGGAAAACCACTTCAACTCAATGAGAAAAGAGCTGGCAAAAGTGGCCGCCGTAAAATTGATTTTGTTGACTGGGACAATGATGGCGATTATGATCTCTTAATAAACACCATTAATACAGCATTATATCGAAATATTGGCAACAACAATGATTTTAAGTTTGAATTTATAGGTGATCTTACATCGGTCATTTTGGGTGGTCACAGCACCTCTCCTACTACAGTTGACTGGAATAAAGATGGTATTCCTGACTTATTGATTGGTGCCGAAGATGGTTTTTTCTATTATTTGCCACGGAACTCATGGAATGATATGCAGAATTCTGTAAAACAATAAAAGATTATTATAACTAAAAATTCCGATTACTAACAATAAGAAATTGTATGGGCAAGCACC
>JAOZKQ010000095.1 GCA_029935275.1 Bacteroidales bacterium
GTTTAAAAGAGTCTCCATTTATGCCCCTGGACGAATCAATTGAAATAATGGAAGTTATGGATAAGATTAGGAAACCATGGGGTTTGGTCTATCCAAATGATACTATAATTTAATAGCCACCAATAATTTGTAGCTTTGACATTACTGTAGAAAGTGCTATACTTTTTTAGTCAGCGAGACTTATATAACAGACATTCCCCATGTTCACTAAGGCATTGATAATCAAAAAGAAAGGAATTATATCCATTTGTTAGTTTGCTTATTATCAGTAAGAAAAGACGATACTAATATGAATAAAATGCATTATGTTCTATAAAGGATGAGAGGTTTTTCAAATATAAATACCTTTTACACTATAAAAAAAAGTTGATTTCTATCCGCCTTGGGAAAAATGCGTTAAAAAAATTTATGATTGTAGCGTTAAAAAAGAAAATCTGTTTGATCCCGATAATAGTTTTGTAAGCTTTTGGATACCAAAAGTCACAAAAACTTAAATCGGGAGAGTTATTTTCTTTTAGTGAAAAGAGTAGATTTTTAGCAATTTTTTCCGCAGCGGCGGCCTTTTTTGCTTACTTTTTTTGGCTGAAGCAAAAAAGTAAGTGCCTGTCCGGCAATAGGACAATCATATATGTAATTTATTATTCTAATGTTAAAGCTACATGGGAAAGATTAGTTATATCATTTACTAAAATTAACAAAAAATGAACAAAAAAGTAAAAGTAATTGTCATCGGTTGTGGTAATATGGGCTCTTCACATGCAAGAGCTTATCATAAACTGGCCGGATTTGATTTAGTCGGTTTGGTTGACATGAATCCTGAAATCAGTGCCAGGCTTTCAAAGGAACTTGGTGGTATCCCCCAGTTCGACAATTTCGATACTGCTTTATTGACCACGAAACCAGATGCTGTTTCAGTTTGTACATATCCCGGAACACATGCGGAGCTAACATTGAAGGCGCTTGAGGCAGACGCCCATGTTTTCTGTGAAAAACCTTTAGCTCCAAATATCGAGGATGCCCAATCAATGGTTGACGCTGCAAATACGCGTGGGAAAAAGTTGGTTCTTGGGTATATTCTGCGTGTACATCCATCATGGAAAAAATTTACAGAAATTGCCCGGGGACTCGGCAAGCCTCTGGTAATGCGCATGAATCTCAACCAGCAGAGTAGTGGAAAAACATGGCATACACTTCGAAAAATAATGGAAAGCATGTCTCCAATTGTGGATTGTGGCGTACATTATGTTGACGTAATGTGCCAGATGACAAGGTCTAAGCCAATATCAGTAAGTACTATTGGTGCAAGGCTTACAGACGAAATTGATAAGGATATGTATAATTATGGACAACTCCAGGTAAGATTTGAAGATGGATCTGTCGGTTGGTACGAGGCTGGATGGGGACCCATGATGAGCGAAGTCGCATTTTTTGTGAAAGATGTGATCGGACCAAAGGGTTGCGTAAACATCATGGATGCACAACAAGGATCCGAAAAAGGATCGGATGATATTGATTCCCATACAAAAACAAACAGATTGCAGATTCATTATTCTGAGAAAGATGAAAATGATGAATTTACCAGGCCAGATGAAATACTCAACATGGAGGATGAGCCGGATCATCAGGAACTTTGTGATCTGGAGCAGGAATATTTTCTCAATGCCATTAACGAAGATATTGATCTTACAGACCATCTTGAAGATGCCGTGAACAGTTTAAAAATTGTTCTGGCTGCTGATGAATCATTCAGAACAGGGAAAACTGTCGAACTTTAATTATTATTAATATTAACCGGCATTCCATGAATATCAAAAAAGTCAAAATAAGAATTATCATAGCTCTGATAACAGTTTTTAGCGTTAACCAACTATTTGGCCAATCGGAGAAAATTCAATTAAATAAGTGGATAACAATCTGGCAACTTTTAGGACCAATACCACTTGAAAAAAGCACCAATGAATTAAAACATCTACCAGGCTTTGAAATTGATTTTCTTTCTAAACATGGAGGAGAAATTAGCCCAAAGGTTAAACCCGGAAAACAAGTTAAGATTGGTAAATCCAAAATTAGCTGGATCGAATACACCGGCACAGATTCAATTATAAGCCTGGACAATGCAATTTCAAAAGAATCGTTTATTTCAGCTTATGCATATAAAGAGATTTATGCTGACGAGGAAGGAACTTTTATTTTCTCCCTGGGAACAAATGATGGAGGAAAACTATGGATTAATGGCATTGAAGTGTGGGACCATCCCGGTGCCCGCGGATGTACACCTGATGGAGATTTAATTCCTGTATTCTTTCAAAAAGGAAAAAACAAAATCTTACTCAAAATCGAGGAGAAAGGTAATAATTGGGAATTCTGTGCCCGGATCATGCCCTTCAACATTGATGCATTCACAAAAAAGGGAGCACTTTTCAGTGTTGTCACCTTGCCCAATGGAGTCCCGGAGCTAAGGTTTTCCTTAAGTGAAGCTGTAGTAGAAAATTTATTTAAGGCTGTTAAACTTGAAATTTATTCTACTGAAGGTAATAAGGACCTGGTCTGGTCTGGTGAATGGACAAATCAAGAGCAAATGACATTAGATATCAGAAATCAGGGATATAAGCCTTACCTGCTGAGAATTACTGCAGAGAGACAGGATGGTAAAACATGGGAAGATGATATGTTATTCCATGCGGGAGAAAGAATCAACTATACTTTATTTGAAGGTGGGAAAACCAATTATCGAATTGTAGTTGGAACAGAAGCCACAGAATCGGAGCAATGGGCAGCCTCTGAATTGCAAAAGTGCTTAATGGAAATAAGCGGGGTAAACTTTGAAATAGATAAGGATAATTCAGAACTTACAGAAAATGAAATAATTGTTGGATACAATAAACATGCACAAATCTTATCAGGTGAGGATTTTAAAATACCTGATTCTCTTGACGAATCATACATTTATAACAATATTAAATCCAATCTGATATTAGCCGGAGGTAAAAAACGAGGGACCATGTATGCTGTATTTTCATTTTTGGAGGACATTTTTGGTGTAAGGTGGTACACACCGGAGGTAACTGTGATTCCTGAACGTGAAAAGTTTATTTTCGACTATATTTATCACCATGAAAAACCATCCCTGCAAGTAAGAAATGACTTTTATTACGAAGCTTTCGACCCAACATGGGCAGCACATAACAAAATTAATGGTGCAATGGGTTTTCGTGAACAGCATGGAGATATTGAAGGGTATTGGGCTGTACATACATTTTACAGATTCATGCCTCCATCAGAGTTCTATGATGAGCACCCGGAATACTACAGTTTAATTGATGGAAAAAGGATACATGATCGTGCTCAATTATGTCTTACCAACCCGGATGTACTGGAAATCATTACCGACCGCTTAAAAATAGCTATGAGAGAAAATCCAAGTAATCTCATCTATTCAGTTTCACAGAATGACTGGCGTAATCCATGTCAATGTGATAATTGCCAGGCAATTGTAAAAAAGGAAAATAGTGAAGCAGGTATTATGGTTTGGTTTGTTAATCAGGTTGCAGACAATATTAAAGAAGAATTTCCAGATAAGTACGTTGGAACACTGGCTTATCAATACACAAGGAAGCCGCCTGAAAATATCAAACCAAAAGAAAATGTGGTAATACGCCTATGCAGTATAGAATGCTGTTTTTCCCATGATTTCAAAAGCTGTCCGGAAAATCAGGAATTTTTATCTGACCTGGAAGAATGGTCTTCCATTTCGCCCCACCTTTACATCTGGGATTATGTCGTGAATTTCAGCCATTACATCATGCCATACCCAAATTTTAATGTACTGCAACCCAACATAAAAACGTTTAGAGATAACAGTTCCATAGGTATTATGGAACAGGCTGCTTATCAAAGCCGGGGAGGGGAATTTGCTGAGCTTCGTGCTTATTTAATTTCAAAACTTCTCTGGAATGCTGAATGTGATGTTGATGCCGTAATCAATGATTTTATGTACGGCTATTATGGGAGAAGTGGTCAGTATGTGAGGGAATATCTGGATTTGCTTCATAACCAAATAACTCCCGATACGCATATTCATCTGGGCTTAGATCCTGATGATAAAATATTTTCAGAAAAATTTATTGAGGAAGCAGATGTGATATTTGATAAGGCTGAGATTGTTGCAGAAAGTGATGAGATAAAAGAAAGAGTTGAGATGGCAAGGTTACCTTTAATGTATTTAAAATGCAAACGTAATCCTGTAATATCAAAATATGATGGCACTTTTGAACGATTCAATAATATTGTCGAAAGAGAAGGAATAACGCATTTTGCCGAAAGGGGAAAACCACATAAGGATGCTTTTCATGAACAAGTTATCAATGCAAAATAGTAAATATTTATTGTAACAATTCCACTAATATATGAGACTAAATTCAAGATTAACTTTTTTACTATCAGCTATATTTATTATTGCAACATCATCAGTCTTTGCAAAATCAAAATCAAAAGAACCTGTTGACTATGTTGATCCATTTATTGGAACTAACTTTTTCGGACATACTTTCCCAGGGGCATCAGTTCCATTTGCAATGGTTCATTTAAGTCCGGATATTCACACAGAAGGATGGACATATTGCTCTGGTTATAACTATAGTGACAATTCCATCATTGGGTTCAGCCACACCCATTGGAGCGGAGTGGGAATGGTCAATGGAGGAGAAATACTCCTTATGCCTACAGTTGGTGATGATATTCAGATTTTCCCGGGCTCAAAAGAAAATCCTGATGAAGGATACCGGTCTAGATTTAGCCATGCCGATGAAACCGCATCGCCCGGGTATTACTCGGTTCTACTAAAAGACTACAATATAAAAGCTGAGTTAACCTCAACCCAAAGAGTTGGTTTTCACCGTTACACCTTCCCTAAAGCTGAATATTCCGCCCGTATAATATTAGATATCGGACACCAGATAGGCAACATGACTTCCGAAGGTATTTCAGAACTAAAAATTATAAATAACAATCGCATAGAAGGTTCAAAAAGTGCTGGATTGGGAAGGGTCTATTTTGTAGCCGAATTCAGTAAACCCTTCCTTTATTATGGCACCTTCGATGCCTTATATCAAACTCCGGAATCAGGAGAAGGCATCTTCCCCTATAAAGATGAAGAAGCAGGCGATAAAATTGGGGCATATATATATTATAGCACAACCGAAAATGAGCAGATATTGGTAAAAGTTGGTATTTCATATACCAGTGTTGAAGGTGCCCGAAAAAATCTTGAAGCAGAAATTCCGCATTGGGATTTTGACCGGGTCAGGAATGATGCACGTAAAATCTGGAACAAAGAATTATCCAGGATTAAAATTGAGGGTGCAACAGAAGAGCAGAAGCAAATATTTTATACCGCAGCATATCATTCTTATCTTGCTTTATACATATCGCAGGATGTTGATGGAAAATATTATGGTTCTGACGGAGAAATTCATGAAGTAAAAGATTATGACTTTTACGGCTCATTCTCTTGCTGGGATACTTATCGGTCTCAACATCCTCTGTTAACTTTAACAGCTCCCGATCATGTTAATGACATGCTAAAATCAATTGTAGATAAAGTAAAAAACTATGGTTGGCTCCCTGCTCAGCATTTCCTAAATGTTTATGGAGAAGCAATGGTTGGCGATCATCTCATTCCAATTATTGTTGATGCTTACAGGAAAGGATACAGGGATTATGACATTGATCTTTTATACGAGGCTATGCGAATAAAAGCACTCGAACTTCCTAAACCTCCGGTTCCTCATTACGCCGGCAGGTCAGGCCTGGAATATTATATGCAGCTTGGCTATGCTCCTATTGATATAGTAACTGAAGCTGTCCCTAATACTCTTGAACTTGCCTATGATGATTGGTGCATTGCACAATTGGCAAAAGAGCTTGGAAAAGAAGATGATTACAATTTATTCCTGAAAAGAGCCCTGAACTATAAAAATGTATGGGATCCGGAAACAGAATTCTTCCGTCCCCGGAAATATGACGGATCATTTCTGGAAGAGCTAAATGGCAGGGAACAAAGTATTGTTGAAACTCCATCAGGGCACTTTTATTACAAATATTTCGATCCCCTGTTGGTAGGAAGGCGTCCAAACCGTCATTATACCGAATCGAATGCATGGCAATACTTATGGGCTGTACAACATGATGTACAGGGATTAATCAACCTTTTTGGCAACAATGATAAATTCATTAAAAAGCTGGATACTTTCTTTGAAATGAGTTCAATAATAACTCCTCCTAAATATGCAGGTATTTCCGGTACCATCGGACAATATGTACATGGCAACCAGCCTTCCCACCATGTAGCATACCTTTACAACTATGCTGGAGAGCCCTGGAAAACACAGCAAAGAGTAAGACAGGTTATGGAAGAACTTTACAGACATGGTCCGGGAGGCTTATGTGAAAACGAGGATATGGGTTCATTGTCATCCTGGTATATGTTAAGTGCCATGGGATTTTACCCGGTCACTCCGGGGAGTACAGCCTATACTATTGGAAGCCCGCTTTTTGGAAAATCAACCATCAATCTGGGTAATGGTAAGATCTTTACAATTATAGCCAATAATAACTCAAAAGAGAATATTTACATCCAGTCGGTAAAATTAAATGGCAAGTCTCTGAGTAAAACATGGATAGACCAGTCTGAAATAGTTGAAGGGGGAAACCTGGTATTTGAAATGGGGCCTGAACCAAATAAACTATGGGGGAATGAGCCTGAAGATGCACCTCCTTCAATGAGCAGCAAGTAATACATAAGATATTTAAACCCCCTCTTTTAAAGTAAAACTTCCCATCGTCCCCGGACATGGGAACGTTTGGAAACCATTGTTAAACGAATCCTTTCGCGTGGTACCAAAAAAGAAAATATTATTTTATTCCGGCGCTACTTTGCCTCAATCCTTCTACCGGGCATTTCATTGCGCCGGGATTATGTTATTTACCTATTACCTGGGGTTTTAAAAAGCAAATTTGTCCAATCATATACGTATCAATCCCCCTCCTTTTTTTAAGGAGGGCCTTGCCAGACGTGCGTCAGCAGGCTGGGTGTCATGACGTACTCTGTCATACGGGGTGGTCAGGTCTCCTTGCGGGAAAGCCTGTTTTCCAGAACCAACCAGGCCTAAACAATAAGTGATCAGTCTCCTGCTCTGCCTGATCCAAAAAAGTGCTAAAATATCTGCTACATATGATAGGATTATTGAAGCATAATTCCAATAATCACAATATATTTGTAGATAATACCAATTGTGTTTTATAATGCCGCAGAAAATTATAAAACTTATATTGGTAAATGCCGATATAGAAATAAAGGAACAAACTAAGCATAATGAAAGTATGCGACATTTTATTTCATAATCTGTATAATAAGTCAGGAAAAATGCAGGGCGGGCAGACGATTATTTTAGCTGGGGCAATTTACTATGGAAAACTTACAAAAGCGGGCTGTTATTAAGAGCATAAGCGGGCAGGATATTCTCATTAGATTGCTGTCCGGTATTGATGTATCGACTCTTCAAACTTTTAATGAAAACCTGTCAGAACAAACCCGTTCACAATTTTTACCCCATAAATACGATGATAGGATAATCTTAAAATTTATTGAACGAAATAAAAAGAAAACAGACCGGA
>JAOZKQ010000509.1 GCA_029935275.1 Bacteroidales bacterium
AATAAAGTTCAAACAGATTTTCTTTTTTAACGCTACATTCATAGATTTTCTTAACGCATTTTCTCCAAGGCGGATAGAAATTCATTTTTTTAATTATAGTGTAAAAGTCATTTCTATCTGAAATATTTCTCATTATTTATTAAAGAAAATATTTATTATCCAAATTAGAGTAGTCTTAACTTAACTGGTAATAGTTTTACTACCAAAAGTATTTTATCTAATTATTTTTGATCAAAAGGAGTTTACTAAACATTGGGAATATTAGTTAGTACTAATAAATACTGTTAGGGCTTGACCAAATTATCCGTGCAGCAAATACACTACCATCAGCTCCCATATGTAAATTTTCCGGCGGATGCATATTTTCGCCTACTGTCACCCAGGTTTCTTCATTATTAATGGTAGAAACCCCAAAATTACCCATCATGACCCCGCGTTCAGGTATTAGAAGCTGTTCAGTTTCCTTTAGTACAAGAAGTCGTTCTGGATCTACAGCTGCCATGAAAAGAGGGGCACGGCTTCTTGGGATATGATCGTTATCTGCTCCCCGTCTAGTATAAACCAGGAATAAACCATTCTTATGTACTGCCCAGTGCTGTTGTGTATTATAGCTGCCTATTTCCTGGCCATTGTCAAAAACCCATGGTTTAATTGCTTGCCAGTGCATAGCATCATCGCTAACTGTTACATAAGCCTTAATATCATTTCTGAGTGTAAGATAATAACGATCCCCAAAAAAAGTAAGGGATGGCTCATAGACACCCCGTGGCACTTTCCAGGACAACTCTTCTCCGTGCTTGTCATAGGTTAATTCTTCCCCATCAAAACTACAGTGAAATATGGTAGAGGAATAACAGTTTGATGTATCATCCTTTGCTTTGAAATAGGCCGGAATCAGAAGCGTCCCATCATCCTGAACTAACCACTGACCACAGCCGGAACCGGAATTGAAAAATTTATATTCGTCAGGCATTATTATCTGACTCCAGGGCGACCATTGGTCTTTTTCGGGATCATAAACTGCATAAGCTGTTGAACGCGGCCGCTGTTCGAGTAATTGTCCACCTCCTTTTTTATAATAAACTGTATGCCCCAGGGCCAACAATTTACCTGTAGGCGCATGCCATCCGGGGGTGAAATCACAGATTCCAATAATAACACTGTCTTTTCTGTACCGCCAACCTAATGTGGGTTGCTCTGCCGGTTCAGTCCATGTCGCTCCCATATCGTCACTACGCATAGTATAGAGACCCGAGTAATAATCGGAGTGGGCAACAAACCACTTTTGCATGGTCATTATTAATCGCGGCTGGCCGTTTTTTCCCATCCCGGGAATAGAAGCAACCCGGGCCTGTGTCCAATTGAATTCACCATCCCAATGCTTTGTTACAACTTCCAGGTTGACCTTATAATCTGGCAACTCAATACTGTTTACTTGTTTTTTATTATTTGTGCCACATCCGAAAAATACCATTAATCCTAGACTGATTAATACCATTTTCCTGAAGATTATTGGAATTTGACGAAAATAAATTCTTAAGGATACTGCTTTAGTCATAATATTTTTACTTGGTTTCATAAAAATATATCATTGATTGTCAAGGTAAATCATAATAGCCCCAAATATCCCGGCATTGGACTGTTTATTTATGGTAAAAGGAAGATTTAATGAGCTTCCTAAAATTTCAAGCCATACTTTAGATTGAGCCATACCTCCGGAAATAAATATATTCTTCAATTCAACCGACTTACTGATTTGAGCAAAATGAACTTTTAATCTATTTACATAGTATTTTATTATCCCGGCACATAGTTTATGTGCATCTTCAGCTTCAGCAGAGTTTAAATCAACTTTATCAAATGGAGGTCTTTTTTCTAATACATCCGGATAATTGAGATATGTCTGAAAAAGCAAGTCATATGTATCATTCTGAAAATAATCCTCCTTTAGCTGGCGAATTTGAATCCCAAAATCATTTTCTAAATTCAACAAAAAATAATCATTTCCAACAGAATGTTTGCCTGCGATCTGGTTTTCTGATAAATCAGTAATCAGTGATTTGGTAATAGTATAGAAAACCATGGCTGTGCCAAAGTTGATATTTACATCTCCGGTTTTCTTCACTCCTGACCCATAAGCAGAAACCCCCTGGTCAAATCCACATAAATATACAGGGAACTTGTTGGGAAGACTCCATTCTTGCTGAATATGTTTGGAAATTAATTCGCCGCGTACTCCTGGTTTCCCAATTTCCGGAAAAAAGGCTTCAGTCAATCCAAGTATTG
>JAOZKQ010000510.1 GCA_029935275.1 Bacteroidales bacterium
ACTTAAAAAAGAGGTGTTTTCTTGCAGGCACTACATAACAATTATGAGTCCACTCCGAAAAGTATAATTTAGCCACGAATGCACGAATATAAAATTGCAATAAACAGATTATCAATTATTTAATTTTAGAAACTTTTTTATATAATGAATAATTCAATTAATGATACTTTTTTTGAACTCAGGAATGGAATTGAAATGCCTGCTATGGGCTTAGGGGTTTTCAAGATTCCTGATGGGCAGGATGTTGAAAATGCTGTAGTTGAGGCAATAGATGCCGGTTATCGTGGAATTGATACTGCAGCAATTTACGGAAATGAAAGGGGAGTAGGAGATGCAATAAAAAAAACAGAATTCCCCAGATCTAAAATTTTTCTTAGCTCAAAGCTGTGGAATGCTGATCAGGGTTATAAAGAAACTCTCCAGGCATTTGATGAATCACTTTTAAAGTTGGGTACAGATTATCTGGACTTATACCTGATCCATTGGCCGGTAGAGGCTTTATATAAGGAGACATGGGCTGCAATGGAAGATATTTATAATTCAGGGAGAGTCAGGGCTATTGGGGTAAGTAATTTTACTGTGGGCCAGTTAGAGGAGCTAATAATAAATTGTCGTGTATTGCCGATGGTTAATCAGATTGAGTTTCATCCATATTTACAACAAGCTGAGCTTATTCAGTATTGTAAAAGTAAAGGCATATTACCGGAGGCCTGGGCACCTTTAATGAGGGGCAAAGTATCTCAAATTTCAAAAATTACAGAGATAGGGAAACGCTATGGTAAAAATGAGTTCCAGGTCGTTCTGCGATGGAATATACAGCGGGGTATTGCTACGATCCCAAAATCTGCAACACCTGAACGAATCAAATCAAATGCTGAAATTTTTGATTTTGAATTAACGGAGGATGAGGTAAATGTAATTGATAATTTAGATAAAGGCCAGAGGTTTGGCCCTGATCCTGAGAATTTCGATTTTTAATTTTAGTGTCTTATAAATTATATTCCCCAAAAAAACGAGGCAGACTGTGCCTTTTTTGGTAAAATATCTTTTATGGATATCTGGAAATGTTTATTCGTTTAACTTAAAGTGCAGATATAAACAAATAAACGCATAAACAGATAAACAACTTGCTAAGTTTTAGATTACAATCATCCCAAATTCAATTTTTTGTCAATCTATTTTCTGACTTGTCCAGGTTTGGAATTATTTATTGATATTATTTCACTTCATTTAAAACAGCCATTTTAATTGCAGTAACAGCAGCTTCATCACCCTTATTCCCATATTTTCCACCTGCCCTGTCTTTAGCCTGTTGTAAATTGTTTGTAGTAAGCACACCAAAAACTACAGGGATATCATACTCCAGGTTTAGCTCCGTAATCCCATGACTAACGGATTGACAGATGAAATCGAAGTGAGGAGTTTCCCCCCGGATCACGCAGCCCAGGCAAATTACACTATCAAGGTCCTCCCTTTCGGCAAACAGCCTGGCTCCAAATGTGAGCTCAAAGCTACCCGGAACATGGGATATTTCAATGTTATCTTCTGTGACGCCGTGTTTTTGAAGGATTTTTACAGCAGCATTCAATAAAGCATGCGTTATGTCTATGTTCCATTCCGAAACAACAATGCCAAACCTTAAATGAGAAGCATCGGGGACCAACTCAGGATTATAGGAGGATAAATTTTTTAATTTTGTGGACATAATCTGTATGTTTTGAGAAATTAACACAGAGCTCTTCCTGGTAAAGAGAAAGCTAAGTTATGTTACATGATTTGGTACAAGAAAAGCCTGAATGGAAAAATATTAGTTCTTGCTAAGGAGTATTTCTGTCCTGGCAATATATTTATCAATATCTTTTGCCTCATTACTTTCAGGGTATTCATTCTTTATTTCTTCATATAAGGCCATCGCTTTTTTATAATCCTTTTGGCCTTCATAGATTTGTGCAGCTTTCATCATGTATATCGGAGAAGTAAACTGGTTTTTTCTTTGCTTGGCTGCTTTAAGGTACATGCTCAGGGCATCTTTTTCATTGTCAAGCTCCAGATAAGCATCGCCAATTGCACCGGTTGCTATACTTTTAACAACCTGGTCTTTTGAATCAAAATCTTTCAAATAGTCAATAGCATTTTCATATTCTCCCAGATGAAGATAAGAAATGCCTGTGTAATAGTTGGCAAGATTTGCAGATCTGGTAATACCATATTCGTCAATAATTTCCAAAAATCCCATATTGTTACCGTCTCCGTTCAGAGCCAGGTTAAAAGAGTCTTTTTCAAAAT
>JAOZKQ010000096.1 GCA_029935275.1 Bacteroidales bacterium
AATAAAATATGGCGGACGAAACATAAGCCCTGATAAGGGCAGGAGATATTAGCCCAGGGCAACGCCCTGGGTATGGGAGAGTGTATAATAGCGGTGCAAGATGAATGACTTTTAGTACATTATTTCATGCTGCACCGCAGGATCTGGAAGTTAATAGCGCCACATTTTATTTTAATAAATCAGTTGTCATAAACAATACTATTAGGTATGTGAGCAAATTAAATACTAAAATTTTTCATAGTAATAAAATTGCTGATAGCAATCGGGACTTCAAAGAGCAATTTTTAGAGCTTGCCTTATAATAAAAACCATAGATAATTCCTGGTACTTAGACCTGGTCAGGAATCAAGTAAAAACTAGATTCCCTTCCTTTCCACCAAAATTCTTCATTCAGATATAATGCTTCCCAAAACAAATTATATATATTTAACCCGGATAAACCTTGTTGGATATTCCAAATAGTGAAAAAACCATAAATTTTATGGTTCAGGCAGCAGTTTTATTTTTATATCGTCTTTAAATTGAAAAATGAGTCATCCTAAGCAAAGTTATATTAACCTGAACCAGGAAATAATTGATGGTTGCAGGCAGGGTGATAAAGATTCACAGTTCCAGCTTTACAAGCTTTACTATAGGAGCATGTACAACACTAGCCTGAGAATTGTAAAAGATATAGCTGAAGCCGAAGACATTATGCAGGAAGCATTTTTAACAGCTTTTGAGAAAATTAATACATATGAAGGCAAAGTTAGTTTTGGATCGTGGTTAAAACGAATAGTTATAAATAAATCACTAGATGCCATTCGTAAAAGGAAAATAAAGCTTACAGAATTAAATGAAGCAACAAATAACTTTACAATTGAAAAGGAAACAGATGAGAGCGAAATACAATTTAAAGTAGAAAGTATTAAGAAAGCCATGGAAAAATTACCTGATGGATACAGAATGGTACTCTCACTCTACTTGTTCGAAGGATATGACCATGAAGAAATAGGCGGAATACTTGGAATCAGCAGCTCAACTTCAAGGTCTCAGTTTACAAGGGCTAAACAACATTTATTAAAGCTTATAAAATCAGAAAAATAAACAGCTTACAATGTCAAATTTGGAAAAATACATACAGGAAAATAAAGAATCTTTTGAAAATGAGCCACTTTCAGGCCATTTCGACAGGTTCTCAAACAAACTTGATAGTTTGCCAGCCGGTAAAAAGATTTCCCTTTTTCCACGATTGATGAAAGTCGCAGCCATTGCAGTCCTTATTATTCTTTCCTCCCTTTGGACTTATGAAAAAGTATTTCAGCAAACAAGCAAGGATGGTATAGCTTTAGGTGATGTTTCACCGGAATACAAAGAAGTTGAACAATATTATCAGTATCAGATAAATGTAAAATACGGTGAAATGAACAGTGCTCATCTATTTACAGACAGTATCCAGAAAAGAATGGTATTAAATGAACTTTCTGAGATGGACTCGATCTATAACTGTATGAAAAAAGACCTTAAGACCAATCCAAATGATGAGCGGGTAATTAATGCCATGATCGAACACTACCGTTTAAAAGTGGAGGTCATGAACAATTTACTGGAACAATTACAAAAATTACAAACCAACCAAAAACAAATAAGCCATGAAAACAATGAAATTTAAACTCCTGTTGATTTCCTTACTTTTTCTTAGCAGTAATTTTGTCCTGTCATCCAAAGAACTATCAAAAAGCCTGCATAAAGAGTTCGATGTAAACGATAACACGGTTCTTGTTATACGCAATAAATATGGTAAGGTGGATATCCGGAACGGATCAGACAAAAAAGTTATTATTGATGTGGAAATTATAGTAGAGCATCCAAGCCAGGAGACTGCCCAAAAAATACTGGGTTACCTTGATGTAGAATTCTCAATATCAGGAAATGAAGTTAAAGCGATAACCTAT
Source organism: Bacteroidales bacterium (assembly GCA_029935275.1). Classification (GTDB taxonomy): domain Bacteria; phylum Bacteroidota; class Bacteroidia; order Bacteroidales; family VadinHA17; genus JANTGF01. The sequence goes on from JAOZKQ010000096.1 coordinate 1,935, forward strand.
ATAAACGATAAAATCAATAAGATTCGTGGATCAAACTGGGGAAATAATAAAAAGTTCCAAATTAACTATACGGTCACAATGCCTAAAAATCTGGATATCAATCTGTCAAATAAATACGGTGACACTTTTATTGATGAACTTACCGGATATGCAAAGATTGAAATTAAATACGGTAACCTTCAAGCTAATAAAATTATCCGCGACGACACCAAACCTCTTACCTCCCTTACTTTTGGGTATTCAAACAAAGTCGAAATCGGAGAAGTCCGCTGGGCAAAAATTTACATAAAGTATTCTAACATTAAAATAAATAAAAGCCGGGCATTGGTAATTGAAAGCAAATATTCGAAAGTCACCGTGAATGAAGCCAGCTCCATTGTTTCGGAATCAAAGTATGATACCTATAAGATTGGTAAAACAGATAACTTTGTAATTCAGGGGTCATATTCCAATTACAAAATAGAATATGTGGGTAAAAAACTTTTTCTGGAAACAAAATACACAGGTACTACTGTTGAAAAAATTCCGGCCACCTTTGAGGAAATAAATATCAAAAATAGCTATGGCAGTGTAAAACTGGGCATCAGCTCAGGGGCATCTTATCAACTTAAAGGCGAAGCAAGAAACGCAAATATCTCTATTCCTTCTGAAGGACGATTAAACAGAATAAAAGGAAATACCTCATCCTCGTATGAAGGGATAGTAGGAACAAATATGGATGCCAAGGCAAAAGTAACCATAAACACCAGCTATGGTGGCGTGACACTGAATTATTGAGACCTAAGCTTTAAGCAAGGATCATCATTATAATAATTTGGAAACATTAAAAAAAACCATCCATTTGGGTAAAATCAAATTGATGGTTTTTCTTTTTCATCCTGATAAGCTTACGAATACAAGATAAACCACGAAGTGGGTTCAACCCGACTTATGCAGTAGGAGTTATGAAATAACGAACTATCTGCATTTAGTAAAGCCTGTTCCGGTTATTCGGAAGGTTAACCCCGATTCAAGTCTTGATTCATTTAAACAATTAAAATTCATTAATTTTGGAAAAATAACAAAGTTTGTTTTATCTGTATATGCATATTACCTTAGTGCAATAATAAATAGTAAAACCTAAATAATGATTAAAAATTCCATCTTAGTTTTCATTTTAATTATTTCTTTCACTGCCTGCAATGAACCGGATGAAAATTTTGGCCTGGTTATTCATGGAGGTGCAGGGCTTATTAAGAAGGAAAATATGACTCCGGAACTAGAAAAGCAATATGAAACAAAACTAACCGAAGCACTTGCAAAAGGTTATTCAATATTGAAAAGCGGGGGCAGTAGCCGCGATGCTGTGGAGCAAACTATCCAAATAATGGAGAATTCCCCTCTGTTCAATGCTGGTAAAGGTGCTGTTTTTACCCATGACGGCTACAATGAGCTGGATGCTGCAGTAATGGATGGCAAAACACTTGAGGCCGGAGCTGTGGCAGGCGTAAGAAATGTAAAAAACCCAATTACCCTTGCACGAAAAATTATGGAAAATTCTGCTCATGTTATGTTATCAGGTAATGGTGCTCTGGAATTTGCCAGAGAACAGGGACTGGAAATTGTTGATAGCTCTTATTTTTTCACAGAAAGAAGATGGAAATCATTGCAAAAAGCATTGAAAGATAAAAAGTTTGGAACTGTAGGTTGCGTTGCCCTTGATAAAGAAGGAAATCTCTTTGCAGGAACTTCTACCGGAGGAATGACCAACAAACAATACGGAAGAATTGGAGACTCTCCAATTATTGGTGCCGGCACTTATGCCAATAATAATACTTGTGCCATTTCTGCCACCGGTCATGGAGAATTTTTTATCAGATATACGGTTGCCCATGAAATCTCAGCACTAATGAAATTCAAAAACTACAGCCTGGATGATGCTGCAAAGCTTGTTATAAACGGGACCCTTAAGAAAGCCGGCGGAGAAGGTGGCCTAATTGGAATTGACTGTAAGGGAAAAATCACCATGCCATTCAACACCCCGGGCATGTTCAGAGGCTTTGCTACATCCGATGGGGAAAGGGGTATTTTTATTTATAAGGAATAGACGAAATTTGAAGCTTAAACCAAGATACAAATACAAAAAGCAAGAGATAGAAACAGAAATCAGGAGTTATTCCTAAAAGTACTTTGACCGGGCAATAAACCAGGGATTTAAAAGATTTTCCTTATTATATAACAGGTCTTTCCCATCAGCTGTCTGGATACTTCCTCCGGCAGCTTCAATAATACTATGACCGGCACCAATATCCCACTCCATCGTTGGTCCAAGCCTTGGATAGATCTCAGCCCTTCCTTCTGCAATCAGACAAAGCTTAAGCGAACTTCCGGCTGCTACGGTAGAAACCTCTCCATTCTCCTTTTCCAGTTCATTAATAAACTCTTTTGTTTCATCAGAAAGATGAGAACGACTGGCAACAACCCTAACCCGGGCCCCTTTAGTTTCTGCTGGCAATTCCTTAGCTAACTCAACAAGGGCATCCCATTCCATATCAGGAGGCATTTGCTTATAATCAGAAATTTTAAATGAACCCTGGTTTGTTAAACCAAAATACATTTCATTAAAAACCGGAAGATATATAACTCCCATTACAGGTTTTCCATTTTCAATTAATGCAATATTAACGGTGAATTCATTATTCCTTTTTATGAATTCTTTAGTCCCATCCAAAGGATCAACCAGCCAGAATTGGTCCCATTCCCTCCTATCCTCCCATGTAATTCCGGCAGACTCTTCACTCAAAACAGGTATCTTTGTAATCTTAAGGCCTTCTTCAATTCTTAAATGCGAACGCTTGTCAGCTATCGTTAAAGGGGATTTATCACTTTTGATCTCGACTTCAAAATCTGAGTTATGATAAACATCAAGAATATCAAGACCCGCTTTCCAGGCCAGATCAATGACTTTTATAATAAGGTTTTTATAAAAATATGAAGAATTCTGTTTCATTAAAAATAAATTAATCCAAGTACAAAAATAGTTACAATCATATAAATCACTGTTAAGGGAAATCCCAGTTTAAAAAAGTCCCTGAAAGAATATCCCCCCGGGCCATAGATCATCAGGTTTGTCTGATAGCCTATAGGCGTTATAAAGTTGGCAGCCGCAGCATAGGCAACTGTAAGAATAAATGGTTTTGGATCCAGTCCCAGATTAATTGACATGCTTACCGCTATAGGGAAAATAATTGCAACAGCAGCTTTCCCCGTAATATAAGCCCCTAATATAGAGGTTATTAAAAAAATGCCAAACAGAATACCATATTTCCCAAGTGGTGTAAAAATGACAATAAGAAAATTAGCCAGCATAGGGGCAGTCCCCGACTTGATCATGGCAACTCCCAGGGCAAGGGACATAACAATAATTAAGCCCAGATTGTAATCTATACTACGTGAAAGGTCCTTTGGATTTGTAAGCTTTAAAATAAAGGAAACCAATAAAAGAATGATAAGTCCCATAAACAAAGAAATAACCTTAAATGATGACAATAAAATTGCCAAAAACAGGCCTCCAATAAGGATTACCAGCTTATAGGTTTCTATCTTATCAAACTGTCTGATCTTTGATAACAAATAAAAATCCTGAACCATTCTTATTCTTTCCCTGAACTCTGTACTGGCATACAATAAAAGTACATCCCCTGCTTTAATCTCAACATTTCGTAGTTTACCTTCAATTCTTTCTCCATTCCGGTGAATTGAAATTACAGCAGCATCATACCGCCTCCTGAAATAGATATCCTTTAAAAGCTTACCAATAAATTTAGAGTTATGGGAAACAACAACCTCCACAACCTCAGTATGTTTCTTACGTTTTAACATTCCTACAGAGGGAATTGTCAATCCCGAATTTTCATCCATTAAATCTGCTATGGGAGCCTTATCTCCTGCAAAAACCAAGATATCTCCCTCTTCAATGATCAGATTATTCAATACTACAAACATAACCCGCTTTTGCCTTCGGATTTCAACTAAAAACAAGCCATTCAAATTCCTGAGCCCGGATTGTTCTACCGTTTTTCCAATAAGGTTTGAGTTTTTATTAACCTGTGTTTCTACCATATAGGTTCTCTGATACTCAGTAAGATCTTCAACCCGGGTATTTTTATCAGGGAGAAGTTTTTTACTGAAAAAATAGATATATAAAATACCTATAATGATCATGGGTACACCAACATAAGCAAAATCAAAAATATTCAGAGGCTCCAGTCCGGGCAGGATATCCTGGTCAACCACCAATCCATTTACAATTAAATTGGTAGAGGTTCCTATCAATGTAGCACATCCGCCAAGAATTGCTGCAAACGATAATGGCATAAGAAGCTTGGAAGCGGACACCTTATGCTTATCTGACCAGGTATTCACGTAAGGCAACATTATAGCAACCAGAGGGGTATTATTTAAAAAAGCTGAAAAACCAGCTACAATAATCATCATCCTTCCCAGGAACTGCTTATAAGTCCGGACTCCCAAAAAGGCTCTTGAAAATACCACCTCTGCAACGCCGGTATGACGAATAATATCACTTACCAAAAGCAGCATAATAATTACCATTACCTGCTCATTTGCAAAACCGCTTAGAATCTCACGGGGAGTAAGAATTCCAAAAATACCAAGAACAACAATTCCAATTAGAAAAGTTAATGCTGGCCCAAAAAGTTCCTTGTATAGTGAAATCAGAATAAAGATCACAACAAGAATAACTAATACAAGATCGAATGTTATCATTCGGAATTGTTAAAATGAAATAAAGTAGAACCCGGTTTACTAAATTATTAAAGCTTTTTCAAAAATAGAAAAAGCTTTTTATAAAAAATGAACTTCAAAATTTATTTTTAATTGGCAAAAAGGTCATAAAATCTGCATGGTGTACTACATAAGCTTCCGTAGTCCGTTTTACCATATCTCCTTCACCAGCGTGTGTAGCAATTATATGGCACACTTCAGGAGGAACTCCACATTCCTCTGCAAGAGAAACGCCTGAGAAAGGATGCCGTAATAATTTACCATACACTCCCTGCACAGCATTACCACTATCATCTTTCACATATTCAAGAAGTTTACCTACATCAGCAAGTATAGCCCCTGCAATGAGTACATCCATGTTCACTGGCAATTCCTCTTTAAAAAACAGCCTGATCTTTTCACCACTTTCCTTCGCAATATGAACTACTGCCCTTTTATGATCCATAAAGCTAATTTTCATGTCCGGACCGGCAAGAAGGGTAAATGGAATTTCCTGCAGGTCATCAGCAGTAAGCACACTCCTTTCCAGGGCAATTTCCCAGGTTTTGGCCGTTTTAGCCCGCAATTCAGGATCTTCTATCCATTCCAGCTCAGGCCACAATTCTAAAAGTTTATCCATATTCATTTATAAATTATTAATTATGGCATCAGCCATATCCCTGGTTGAAGCAGCTCCCTTACTAATCACATCAGGTGATCCTTTCATCTTCTTCATATCATAAGATTGTATTTTAGCTTCCTGAATTACCTTTGCAACAGAAGCCCTGATCCTCACGGCAATTTCTTCTTCTCCAATATAATCAAGCATCATGCAGGCTGATTCAATCATTGCAATGGGATTAACAATAGGTACATCATAAGATGCATATTTTGGAGCGGAACCATGAGTAGGTTCAAAAATTGCAATACCATCATCATTGAATTGTGCACTACAGGCAAATC
>JAOZKQ010000097.1 GCA_029935275.1 Bacteroidales bacterium
AGGGACTGGAGGGATGAATGATGATTTTTGATATGTGCTGGGAATCCTTCAGTCCCATATTTTCAAATGTTGTTCCTCCGTTATCTGATCTATAAATGCCATTGCCGGCATAGGCTGAACGTGCATTGGATGCTTCACCCGTTCCTACCCATATAATTTCCGGATTTGAAGGTGACACTTCAATTGCCCCTATGGAATTTACTCCGTAATGATCAAAAACTGGGGTAAAGGTCGTACCGTTATTTACGGTTTTCCATACACCGCCATTTCTTGCTGCTACATAAAAGGTGAATTTATTTTTATCATCAGGATTTGCCGGAACAGCAATATCAGATATCCATGCCCCTGCCCGTGCAGCGCTATAATTTCTGTAGGTGAATTCTTCGAAAAGAGTGCCTGTATCCTGACTATAAGCAGCCAGTGAGCATATAAGGAAACTAATGATAACAGTAGTAATGAGGTTTTTTAGCTTAATTGAATAAAACATGAGCTTTTATGGGTTAATATGATTTAATAAGTATTATCAAATTGTTTAAGTAGCATGGAGTAGTTGGCTATATCTTTTTGCTGGTTACTTATAAAATTCTGGTAGGTAACATCAGAATGTGACCTATGTTTCAAAATCAGCTGAATCCGTTTCTATACTATTCATTATCCAGTTTTGAAGATTTCTATGACCTTACTTCATAATATGAACGTTCTGTTTTGGCAATTAAGGTTTTCCTCATTTATTATTTTTTCATATTTGAGAAGCCATTTAACAATGGAATTATGTTCCAAACTCAATTACCAATCCTCTGAACCTCTGAACCTCTAAACCCATTCCAAACTCCCATTATTACCTCATTGTATCATTACCTCATTGTATCATTACATCATTAAACCATAACACTATTGTAATGGCTTCGACATAGACGGAGGGGCATCTTCCGGTTTGCTTCCCCATTTTTTATTTGGTTTGGAGCCCATCTTCAAAACCAGTTTCCCGCCTTTTACTAAATCCTCATGCAAAAACCAGGGTTTCGTTAGTGCCTTACCATTGAGGCTGGCTTTTTGAATATATCTGTTTTTCGGGGAGGATTTTGGGGCCTCAATAATAAAAGTACTCCCCGGGTAATAGTTTGTATCGAGATGAATTGTGATCTTTTCAAACAGGGGAGAACTAATTTCATAGACAGGGGTGGTTGAACCTCCGCCGTCCATCTCAAATAATCCCATTGCACTCATTACAAACCAGGCTCCCATCTGTCCCTGGTCTTCATCTCCAGGCCAGCCATCTTCGGGTTTGCTACCGTAATAATTATCCATAATTTCCCTGCTCCACTTTTGGGTTAGCCAGGGCTTACCTGAAAAATTAAACAGGTATGCAGCTTGCATATTGGGTTGGTTACCATGATTTATCGGGTATTCGGAAAACAGGTCACCCGATGCATTAAAATTTGTTTTTGCAGACATTTCAAACCCTTTATTGAGGCGCTCATTAAATTCTTCTTTACCCAGCATATTTACCAGTGCATTTACATCGTGGGGAACAAACCAGGTATATTGCCAGGCATTGCCTTCGATAAACCCGGTGCCCTTCCAGGAATCTGAGCGTTTTTGATCACCGAAAGCACTTTCTGCCTGTACCCATTCCCCATTTGCCAGTTTAGGGCGTACATAGCCTTCTTCGGCATCAAATACATTTTTAAAATTAGCTGCACGTTTGCTAAAGTGTTGATAATCCTTTGTTTTCCCTAAGGCTTTGGCCATTTGGGCCACATTCCAGTCATCAAAAGCATATTCCAGCGTATTTGAAACGGGTCCTTCCTCAAGCGTGCCAAAATAATTTTTTGAGGTGCCCGGTCCATGGGGTACATATCCCAGTTCCATGTAACTTTTTAACTGGCGATTTCCTACCAGCCCTCCACAGGGATGAGCTTTCCCCTGGTTCATCTGAACATGTTTGATTGCTTCGTAGGCTTTTTCTACATCATAGTTTCTGATCCCCTTTTGATAGACACTGTTGATAAGGGCTACTTCATGGGAAGCTACCATAATACTTGAATATTCAATACCTGTGGGTCCTTTGGGCAGCCATCCGCCCTGGTCGTAGATCTCCAATAGTGATTTTACCCATGAATTTGCAATTTCAGGAGTCACCAGTGCCCATAATTGATTCAGGTTCCAGAAAGTATTCCAGAAAGCATCGCAACCATATACAGGAGAATCCGGGTCTTTTGCTGTAACTATTTGTTCGCACATATCCGTGTACTTCCCATTTACATCACTCCAGATGGTTCGGGCCGAGTAGGAGCGGTACAGGTTGGTATAGAATTTTATTTTGTCTGTTTCTGTACCTCCTTCCACTTCAATTACTTTTAATAACTGATTCCAGGTGTTCCTTCCCGTTTCGTGGGCTTTATCAAAGTCCCATCCAAAGGCTTTTGTTTCGGTTTCCAGATTTAGCCGGGCCTGATCTATACTAACCAGGGAAATTCCTGTTTGTACGAGTATCTGTTCATCCTTTTTGGTCTTGAAATCCAGGTAAATACCCATATCCCCCCGGCCATGCACCTCATATGTGTCTTCTATTACTCCTCCGGTTTTGATCATCTGGTTAAAGTCCATATTCTCCTTTGGGCTGATCCATCCATTGAAAGAGTTATAAGCTTTACTGAATTTAACAACAAAATAGATGGTGTATTCATTGTTAAGGCTCGAAAAATGATCAAAGGTCTTCTGTTTTGAAAAGCCTTGTATTTCTTTGTCACTTACTTTTGTAATTTCCGCCCAGTCCACCATATAATTGTATTCGGTAGGGGTAAGTAAGTCTAAAAGAATCCTGGCTGAGTTTGATTCAGGGAAAGTGTATCTCTGAAATCCTGTCCGGATGGTAGATGTCAGTTCACATTTAATTTTATAATCATCCAGAAAAACTGAGTAATATCCTGGAGAGGCTTTTTCAGTAGCCTGATCAAAACGGGAACGGTAACCCAAATCCGGCTCCTTTTCTGTTCCAGGAGTGAGTTTTAATTCCCCTGTGGTTGGCATCATCAGCAGGCCGCCCATAACCCAGGAATGAATATGGCTAAAACCTGCAATGTTCTCAATCCTTGGGTCATATCCGGCTTTCCATTTATGTTCCTGATTATCAGGGCTAAGTTTTACCATTCCGAAAGGCATAGAAACACCTGGATACAGCATCCACCTGGAGTCAACTGTGCCAATCATTGGGTCAACATAGTCAACTGCTTGTTTTGCTACTTGCGAAGAGCAGGGGTTTGCATAAATGCAGAAAAGAAATGTAGAGATTAAATAGAATTTTTTCATGAGAACTGGTTTTTAATGAGTATTATTTTTTGGATAAACCTGAGAGAAAATAATCAAAAAACTAATTGCATATTGAAAAATAGGTCTATAAAAATACAAATAATATTCACAAAAGAAAGGATTCGGGTTTTATACTAACTCGGATTTTTTCATAAATTTTTTTGTAGGATTCTCAAGATTGAGCTTATTGTATTTTAAAGAAAATTAAGAAAATGTATCTCCGGATTTATTTCCAATGAATGTAAATGACTGGGAAAATGAGTGTTACAAATGCTTTGCATATCGCCTTCTTTTTGTATATTTGTCAACTTTTAAAATTAGTTAAATAATTATATAACAATGGGATTAAATATTATTGTTCTTGCAAAGCAAGTTCCCGATACCAGAAATGTTGGTAAGGATGCTATGAAAGCAGATGGAACAGTAAATCGTGCAGCCCTGGCTGCAATTTTCAATCCTGAGGACTTAAATGCCCTGGAGCAGGCCCTTAGGTTGAAAAACAGATATAAAGGAACCAGCATTACTATTTTAACAATGGGGCCAGGACGGGCTGCAGATATTATTCGTGAAGGCTTGTACCGTGGAGCAGACAAAGGTTACCTCCTTACAGATCGTGCTTTTGCAGGTTCCGATACCCTGGCTACTTCCTATGCTATCTCCCATGCCATTAGAAAAATTGAAGATGTGGACCTGATCATCGCTGGTCGTCAGGCTATTGATGGAGATACAGCTCAGGTGGGACCTCAGGTCGCTGAGAAACTGGGATTACCCCAGCTAACTTATGCTGAAGAGGTGATTTCGGCTGAAAAGAAAAAACTTGTGGTTAAGCGTCGGCTGGAAAGGGGAGTAGAAACTGTAGAATGCCCATTGCCTGCAGTAATAACTGTTAATTCCAGTGCACCTGCCTGTCGTCCAAGGAATGCCAAACTTGTTATGAAATACAAACATGCCAAAACCATTACTGAGCGTCAGAACGAATCAGAAGATTATATTGATTTAACAGCAGACAGGCCTTACCTGAACATTGAAGAATGGAGTGTGAATGATATTGATGTTGATTCAAAATGGTTAGGACTTTCGGGTTCACCAACCAAAGTAAAGAAGATTGAGAATATTGTATTTCAGGCCAAGGAAACAAAACACATAACTTCTTCCAATGAGGAGATTAATGATTTAATGAAGGAGTTAATTGCCAATCATACCATAGGATAGTGGCTGAAAAAATAAATAATTAAATTATAAACCGTTTATTCGGTGAAAAATAGATAAGGATGAATAATGTATTTGTTATTTGCGAAACGGAAGAAGGAAAAGTAGCCGACATTAGCCTTGAATTAATGACAAAGGGTCGCTCTTTAGCCAATGATTTGAAATGCAAACTTGAAGCAGTTGTTTTAGGTCATAACCTGAAAGGGCTTGAAAATGAGTTGTATCCCTATGGTGCCGATGAGGTTTATATAGGAGATGACAAAAGGCTTGATCCATACACTACTTTACCCCATACGGCTGTAATTGTTGAGTTGTTTAAAGAAACAAAACCTCAGATAGCCCTGTTGGGTGCTTCTACCTTCGGCCGTGACCTTGGTCCCCGTATTTCTTCAGCTTTGCAAAGTGGTTTAACTGCAGATTGCACCGCACTTGAGATTGGTGATCATTTTGTCAAAAAAGAAAATAAGGAGTATAAAGACCTGCTGTATCAAATCCGGCCTGCATTTGGTGGAAATATTGTAGCTACTATTATTAATCCTGACCATCGCCCCCAAATGGCAACTGTACGTGAAGGCGTGATGAAAATGGAAGTTTTTGATAAAAGTTATGAAGGAAAACTGAATACACTCGATATTGATAAATATCTTAAGCCCGAAGACATGGTGGTGAAGGTTATTGAGCGTCATATGGAAAAGTCAAAGGTGAATATTAAAAACTCTTCAATTATAGTGGCAGGAGGATATGGAATGGGCTCAAAAGAGAATTTTGATATTCTGTATGAATTGGCAGACTCCATTGGTGCAGAAGTTGGCGCTTCGCGTGCTGCTGTAGATGCCGGATATGCTGATCATGAAAGACAAATAGGGCAAACTGGAGTTACGGTTCGTCCCAAATTATATATTGCCTGTGGTATTTCGGGCCAGATCCAGCATACTGCTGGTATGGAGGAATCTGCCATGGTGATTGCCGTGAACAATGACCCTGGGGCTCCCATTAATAAAATTGCAGATTATGTTATAACCGGAGAAGTGATGGAAGTGATACCTAAAATGGTAAAGTATTATAAACAGAATACAAAATAATCATTCACGAATTACATATATTTCTTAAATTTAGATTAAAAAAAAGGCACTTGCCGGATAAAAAATAGTAAGAAAATGGCTAATTTTTACACAGATAACCCCGATCTTGAATTTCATCTTAACCACCCATTGATGAAAAAAATTGTAGCACTCAGAGAGCGCAATTTTGTTGATAAAGATAAGTTTGATTATGCCCCTATAGATTTTGAAGATGCAATGGACAGCTATGGGAAGGTGCTGGAAATTGTGGGTGAGATAAGTGGTGATATTGTTGCTCCGAATGCTGAGGCTGTGGATCAGCAGGGGCCTAAAATTGTAAATAATGAAGTTGTCTATGCCGATGGCACCCAGGAAAACCTTGAGGCCCTTGTGGAAGCCGGCCTGATGGGGATTACCCTGCCAAGAAAACATGAAGGGCTTAATTTCCCGATTGTCCCTTATATTATGGCTGCCGATATCGTATCCCGTGCAGATGCCGGGTTTGTGAATATCTGGGGACTTCAGGATTGTGCTGAAACCATTAATGAATTTGGAGATGAAGACCAGAGAAAGCGTTTTCTCCCAAGAATTTGCAATGGAGAAACAGCAGCCATGGATCTTACCGAACCGGATGCAGGTTCTGACCTTCAGGCTGCCATGTTAAAAGCTACATTCAATGAAAAGGAGGGGAAATGGTACCTGAACGGTGTGAAACGATTTATAACTAATGGAGACGCTCATATCTCATTGGTTTTAGCACGTTCTGAAGAAGGTACACAGGATGGAAGGGGATTATCCATGTTCATTTATGACAGGGGTAACAGAGCAGTTAAAATTCGTCGTTTGGAAAATAAAATGGGGATAAAGGGCTCACCGACCTGTGAACTGGTATTTAAAAATGCACCTGCAGAGCTGGTTGGTTCCCGCAGGTTGGGATTGATTAAATATGTGATGGCACTTATGAATGGAGCCCGTCTGGGAATTGGTGCCCAGTCAGTTGGTGTGAGTGAAGCAGCTTATCGTGAGGCCATAGCCTACGCCAAAGAGCGGGAACAGTTTGGAAAACCAATTATCAAATTCCCTGCTGTTTATGAAATGCTATCTGTTATGAAAGCAAAACTGGATGCTTCCCGATCACTTTTATATGAAACTTCCCGCTATGTTGACATTTATAAAACATACAAGGCCATCTCTGATGAGCGAAAACTGGAGCCTGAAGAACGTAAGGAAATGAAATCTTACCAGAAACGATCTGATTTTTTCACCCCTCTTTTAAAAGGAATGGCCAGTGAATATAGTAATCAGATTGCATACGATGCTGTTCAGGTCCATGGGGGTTCTGGATTTATGAAGGATTACCCCGTGGAACGTATCTACAGGGATGCGCGTATTACCTCAATCTATGAAGGAACTACCCAATTGCAGGTAGTGGCAGCTATACGTGGTGTTACTACAGGCGCTTACCTTGATCGTATTCGTGATTTCGAACTTATGGAGATTAAACCGGAATTGCATCAATATCGCCGTACCCTAATTGTAATGACAGAAGAGTATGAAAGAGCAGCAAAAGCGGTAACAGATGTGCAGGATTCGGAATTTTTAGACTTCCATGCCCGCCGCTTGGTGGAAATGGCTGGCAATATTATTATGGGTTATTTGCTATTGCAGGATACAGAACGTGATATTAGTTTTAGAGCTTCCACTGATATCTTTGTTAAACGAGGAAAAGCTGATAATCATTCAAAAGCAAATTTCATTTTTAATTCATCTATTGATGATCTGGGTTTTTATAAACACTAATTGATTTGATGGTTGAAGGGTCCTTTTTGTAGAATTGGAATAATGGGAAATGCTTAAATGCCTGAATGCTTAAATGCTTAAATGAATGAAGGTATCCAACACAGGCAAATAGATTATGGCCAGCAAATATCTGCAAATAATTATTTGAACTTACTTTTTTTTAATTTTCTATAATAGATTCTTTTTTCTAAAGCTAAAAACTTTCTATTTTTGCCAATCTTTATATTTAAAACTAAATCATGGCACAAACATTTCAGCCTACCAGGTATAAACTT
>JAOZKQ010000511.1 GCA_029935275.1 Bacteroidales bacterium
ACAATAAAAATAGGATTGAATTGTTGAAAAATCATTGGGTTAATTGGCATTTTTGAGTCGTATCCCTGAATAATATAATATGCAATTGCACTACCTCCAATAAGCATCGTTAATCCTATCATTTTTAATAGCTTAGTATTATTTTTCCCCAGTAAGAATACGAGTCCTATAATAGCTGCTATAATTGGTAAAAAGGCTTTTAGGTCAAAAAATGCATAAGTGAAGGCAGTAACTTCGGTAAAGGTATAGTCCCTCGCAAAAATGGTAAGGGTAAATCCGTTCTGGTGGAAAGCCATCCAGAAGAATATATTCACAATAAAAACCAGGCCAAGGGCTACCATCCTTTTTTTTGTTTGCTCCGGGGTTAATTGGATAATATTTTTTGATTCATCTTTTACAGCATGTTTATGCATTACATCAACATGTTTGTATGTTTTTCTAAATCCGGCAAAGATCAGCAAAGAGAAAAGAATACTTACAGCTGCTATTCCAAAACCTAAACTGTAGGATTTGCTTAAAGTGTCAATGTAGTGTTGACTAAAATCAGCAAGATTCGTGAATTGATACGATGAGCCTTCAATAATTGATGCTTTGGCAATTTCCAGATAATCTCCCGCATTTTCATAAACACCACCATCTTTGACTGCATTTAAATAATTATGTGCAAGTGCCGGAATATTTGCATTATAAACAAGGTCACCCTTTTTCATAATTAGCTTACTCATGGCCTGTGCAGCTGAAGGGGCAAAAAATGCTCCAATATTTATACCCATATAAAAAACCCAGAATGCAGAGTCGCGTAGCTTTTCAAATTTTGAATCATCATATAATTTTCCTACAAGTGCTTGTAGATTTCCCTTGAAGAATCCTGTTCCAAAAGAAATTACCGTAAGGGAAATATAGATCATAAACTTTGTGGAACCAGGTTGGGCCAGAAGAAAATATCCCCCAATCATTAATACAATACCCAGCGTGATGGTTTTACTAAACCCAAGCAATTTGTCTGCAATAATTCCGCCAAGCAAGGGGAGGAAGTATATTCCAAACAGGAATGTGCCATAAACCCTTCCTGCTTCTTCGGCATTCATGCCAAATTTTGCCTGTAAAAACAAAATAAAAATGGCGAGCATTGTGTAATAACCAAATCGCTCACCCATGTTCGCAAATAAGAATACATATAATCCTTTAGGATGTCCTTTTAACATAATAATTAGGCTTTAATGAGATTTGAAAAAATTAAGCAACAAATATATAAATCTTTTTTTATCCTGATGTGCACGAAAACTATTATTGAAACCCTATTTAATGATTTATTGCTTTTTACCGGGTAATCTATATGGTTTTTATTAATTTTTCAGGTGAAATAATTTTTTATAAGTATGGAAGGAGTTAAATTTGTAAAAACTTGTATTTAATGAATACAGCACAATTAACTAAGATATTCCCGACTGGTATGGTCAAGGAGATTGATGCTTACACGATTGAACATGAGCCGATTGAATCAGTTGACCTTATGGAACGTGCTGCTGGTACTATTCATAATTGGATTTTGAGGCATTATGATAAGTCACGACCGGTTAAAGTATTTGCAGGCACTGGTAATAATGGAGGTGATGCACTTGCTGTATCCAGGATGTTGGCAGATAGTGGTTTTCTGGTGCGAGTGTTTTTAGTAAGATTTTCTTCGCGAATTTCTGAAGATTGTGAAGTTAACTATCTCCGCTTAAAAGAGCAGGACATTGCTTTCACAACTGAGATAAGGAATGAAAAGGAATTTCCTTCTGTTCATAAAAAGGATCTGGTTTTGGATGGAATATTTGGTTCCGGTCTTACCCGGCCTGTTTCTGGTAATTATCTGAATTTGATCAAACATATAAATAAAAACAGACCTGAAGTTATTTCAATTGATATTCCATCAGGATTATTTGGGGAAGATAATTTGGAGAATAAAGGAGATGGTATCATTAATGCAAGTTATACCTTGAGTTTTCAATTCCCCAAACTTGCTTTTTTCTTTACTGAAAATGAAAAATATACAGGTAGGTGGGAAATTCTTCCTATAGGATTGCACAAAACGATTATTCAACAGACTGGTTCTAAATACTATTTTGTATCGCATAACTTTATAAAATCCAATAAAAAAATAAGGACAAAGTTTAGCCATAAGGGAAATTTTGGTCATGCTTTGCTGATTTCAGGTTGTTATGGAAAAATGGGGGCGGCTATACTTGCTGCCAGGGCTTGTCTTCGTACGGGTGTTGGCTTGCTTACCACCCATGTTC
>JAOZKQ010000512.1 GCA_029935275.1 Bacteroidales bacterium
GGCACCTTTTGTATGAAGGCCTTTCAAAACTTCTTAATCCGGTTTGGTCTTCAGTTGGTTTCCTGAGTGAATCTAAATGGATACTTTCAGGTTTTTCCGAATGGGTTATTTCCAATAGCAGTGTACTCAATGTTGTAGATTTTCTCAATACCTGGGGATTGATAGCCATTGGAGCTGGATTAATTCTGGGGCTTTTTGCCCGCACAGCGGCTATTGCCGGATCTCTACTTCTACTTATGTATTATTTAAATAACCCACCATTTATAGGCCTGGAGTATTCCCTGCCAACTGAGGGGAATTATTTAGTTGTAAGTAAAACCTTGATTGAGGCTGCTGCTTTGTTTGTATTAGCACTATTCCCAACCAGTTCAATTTTTGGTTTGGATCTGTTTATTCCCTGTAATAAAAAACATAAATCGTAAAATATCATGACACAAGCTAAAGAAGAATTTAAGGATAAGGAAGAAAAGGCTAGCAATGTTGAGAAACCGACTATTAAGCGAAGAACAGTTTTAAAGGCTTTGGCCGGAATACCGGTTTTGGGTTTATTAGGTTATGGGGTATTGGATAAAAGAGCTTATGACAAGCGTAAGAAAAACAAGATAGTTGAAGAATTAGGTTTAAATAATATGCCGGCTCCAGGCGTAAAAGAAAGTTCATCAAAAGATAAAAGTGATTTGATTCGTGTTGGGATTATTGGTTTTGGAGGCAGGGCCAGTGCATTGTCATCTGCTCTGGGATTTTTGCATCCTTTGGATACGAAAAAAAGAAGAGATGCAGGGTCGCTTGACAATTGGCTTGAACAAGATGATTTGAACGTTGCAATAGTGGGGATCTGTGATGTGTTTGATCTTCATGCCGAAAAGGGATTAGCTACTGCTAAAAATGAAGTACGGCCAGGTAACCCTCCCGTTTCTATGCTCCCTGTAAAACGTTATCGTCATTATCAGGAGTTATTAAATGATAAGGATATTGATGCTGTAATCATTGCTACTCCCGATCATCATCATGCCCCGATAACAATTGCTGCAGCAAAAGCCGGGAAACATGTTTACTGTGAAAAAAGTCCGCTTCAAAGAGAATGGGAGTTGCATGAACTTTATAATGCAGTTAAAGAAAACAATATTACTTATCAGTTAGGGCATCAAATTCCGCAAAACGCTATTTTTCAGCAGGCAAAAGAGATTATAAAACGTGATATACTTGGAAAGATAACACTGGTTGAAACTACTACCAATCGAAATACTGCCAACGGGGCATGGATCAGACACCTTGATGGAAATGGGGATTTAAAGCCGGGTGATATTAATTCTATTGATTGGGATCAGTGGCTTGGTAACCGGCCAAAAGTTCCTTTCACAGTTGATCGTTACTATAACTGGACAAAATTTTTTGATTATGACATGGGCATGATTGGTCAATTGTTTACCCACGAATTTGATGCAGTAAATCAACTTTTAAGAATAGGGATCCCAAAAACTGCCAATACATCTGGTGGTATTTATTATTGGAAAGACAACCGGGAAATTCCTGATTCACTTCATTGTGTTTTTGAGTATCCTAACCATGACCTGACATTACTTTATAGTGCTAATTTGGCCAATAGCAATGGCAGGGGCCGGGTTTTTATGGGCCATGATGCAACAATGGAGTTAGGTAATGCTATTAGCATTACACCGGATGGGAATTCAACCCGCTTTCAAAAACAGCTGGAGGAGGGCATCATTAGTTCTTCGGAACCAATGATCACAATGAACCCAAACTCCGGTAAAGTAGATGCAGTTACCTCTGCTACTGAAAAATACTATGCTTCCAGAGGCTTAACCACTACAAGTATTAATGGGAAACAAATTGATGTTACTCATTTGCATGTAAAAGAGTGGATTGATTGTATCCGTTCCGGTGAGCCCACTACAGCAAATATTGATCGTGCTTTTGAGGAAGGGGCTACTATTTTAATGGCTCAAAAATCATATATTGAAAAACGTCAGGTGGAATGGGACCCGGTAAATAAGAAAATTATCTAAATCTGGTTAATTCATTGATACAGTAGGAATAGGTTCCCGGTCTTAATTCCGGATTAAAAAAAAATAGTATCTGTCTATAAAGTCAAGCGTTTGAAATTTAAATATTTTGGATTTGGGATTTACCTGCCTGCGTGTAGCCGCTTCGGCGAAGGCAGGTTTGAGAGTTGCCTTTTAAGGTCTATCCAGCTTAGAATATTGATTTAAGATAGATAATGATTCAATAAGTACTAAACTATGAATTACAAGACCTCCTC
>JAOZKQ010000006.1 GCA_029935275.1 Bacteroidales bacterium
CAATATTGGAATATACAAATCCAATGAATAATGTGTCGGAGTATATGCTTGAGGGTTATGATAATGATTGGAAAAAAGGAGGCAATCCGGGGAATGTTATTTATTCAAATCTGAAAAGAGGAACTTATGTATTTAAAGTAAGGGGAGCTAACAGTGATGGTATTTGGGCAGATGAGGAAGGTACGCAGGTAATACGGGTGACGACTCCATTTCAAAGTACTAAATTAGCTTATTTACTTTACATTGTATTGCTTTTAGCTGCTATTATCCAGATTATTAGATTCTGGACACAGAACTTAAGAAAGGCAAATCAGGTACTAAAGGATAAAGAAATTGCTGCCAGAGAAATTGCCCGGCAGAGAGAGGAGCTTGCTGTAAAAAATAAAAATATTACGGATAGTATCAGATACGCGCAGAAAATCCAGGAAGCTATGCTTCCTTCAGCCTATATTTTTAAGCGGTTATTTCCTGAGTCATTTGTTATTTTTAAACCAAAGGATTTTATTAGTGGTGATTTTTACTGGATTACAGAAAAGGAGAATAAACAGTTTATAGTATCTGCTGATTGCACCGGACATGGGGTTCCAGGAGCACTTATGTCTATGATAGGTTTTGAAATTCTTGATAAAATTATCAATGACCAGAAAGTATATGAGCCGGCTGAAATATTGAATATTTTAAGTAAAGGAATTGAAGCTACATTTAGCAGGAATGAAGATGACCTTTCGGTGAAAGATGGTATGGACATTGCCTTATGTATGGTTGATAAGAAGAACAAAAGATTAGAATTTGCCGGTGCTTTTAATTCCCTGTATCTCATAAGAGATAATCGTTTAACCGAGATTAAGGGCGATCGTTTTTCCATAGGCCTGACTGCTAATGAATTTGGAAAACCCTTTACAAATCATTTTCTTGAGCTGGAGAAAGAAGATAGAATTTATATTTTTACAGATGGTTATGTGGATCAGTTTGGCGGACCAAAGGGAAAGAAATTCATGTACAGGAGATTTCGGCATATGCTGCTAAGGGTTCACAAAATCCCTATGCCGGAACAAAAGAAGTTCCTGGAGGATACGCTTGAGGCATGGATGGCTGATGTTGAACAGGTTGATGATATCCAGGTGGTAGGTATTCAGCCTTTAAAATAACATGAAATGCTTTGGTATTTTACGTCCTTAATTTTCGATTTATTGATTAATAAGGCTTTGCATCTTTTCTAACAACTCTTCAATTTGGAAAGGTTTACTAATATAATCATCCATACCAGCAGATAAACATGTCTCCCTGTCGCCTAATAAGGCATTTGCAGTAACTGCTATTATGGGAACATGAGAGTTTGTACTTTCTTCAATTTCTCTGATTTTTCGTGTTGCAGTAATGCCATCCATTTCCTGCATCTGAATATCCATAAGTATCAGATCATAATTTGATGTTCCAAACATATCAAGGGCAATTTTACCATGAATGGCAACATCTATATTCTTAATGTAGTTTTTCAATCCAATAAGCAGTATCTTTTGATTTAATTCATTGTCTTCAACCAATAAAACATTAGCATCATAAAGTTTCAGGCTCGGTTTTTGTTCATTAAAATCCGGAATTTTAGCAGGTCCAAATTTGTTATGAACCGACTCATCGGGGGTAGAAAAGGGAAGGGTGAAAATGAGGCTGGTAAACTGATCATCTGTTTCAATTTCAAGCTTGCCTTTTAAAGACTGGATGATATGTTTTCCCATTCGAATATTTAACAATTGCAGATCCTTTTTTGAATTAGCACTTGATGCCCCTTGCTCATCTGTTTCAAGAAGATTTATTAATCCTTCCTCTGACTGAAATACTTTAAAATTACTTTTTAACTTAAACAGGTAATATACTTTGTCGCCAATAGCTTCTTTGTAATTTATGGTAAAATCTATTTTTAAATCTTCAGGCCGGCTATTGCTTTTAAGAAAACTTTCTATAAACAATAATAATATTTGTTTAATGGTTACCGGGTCACCAATGATTTCATCTGGTCCGTTTTTATTATCATATAAAAATGTGATTTCTCCAATTTCCTTTTTAATATAAAACTCAATGGTTCCTTCCATTGCTTTTTTCATATTAAAAACGACATTCTCAAAATGCCGGATACTTCTGTCAGGACTGGATGCGGCTGAAATTTCCTGTACGCTATTAACCAGGTTGTTAGTAGAGGCTTTGAGCGTTTCAATAATATTTTTCTGTTTGTCATTCGGGTTAGATTGCTCAAGTAAGCTGTTTAAAACAACCATATCGTTTAATGGAGTCCTCATTTCATGCGAAAGCCTGGAAATAAAATCCTTTCTCTCTTTTTTTGATTTTCGCACATCCTTTTTTGCTTTAATTAGACTTTTTTCTACACGATTGTACATAAGTCCAAAACCTAAAGTTCCCAATATTATAACCATGTAATACATGGAAAAAACAATCATGGATTTAACAGTTATGTCAATTTCATCATAAATTAAATAATGGACATAAAAACTAAAAATTAAAAGAATAAGAATAAAACTACTAATCAGGCTACCTTTACGTGGCCCTATTAAAAAGATACTTAATATAGGAAAAAGGCTGAACCATATTATATCTGTAGGAAATTTAAAGCTATAAAGGAAAAAAATAACAGTAGTAATTGTATAAAACAGCAGGATACATATAACAGAATACAAAAAATATAACCGGATTGATTTATAAATAAATAAATTGGCAACTGATATAGTTAGTAATAAAATACTAATTATCCAGTATATAGGGTCATGGTTTGCCAAGCCAATGGCTGTGGTTATAATAGACCCTAATATGGTAAGCAGTAGTAGTGCCTGGTTAATGACTATCTTATCAACAGGCTTGTCATGTTCAAAATCAAGCAAGTTAAAAGAAAGTATTTTTACTATTTTTTCTGATGAGAACATTTTACTATATAAAAGTTTTTTATTCTAAAAATAAAGTAAATTAATTTATAAAAATAATAAAGTTCTATGAATCATTTACTATTTTGTCTATTTCTTTTGAAAAGGGCATGTTTTTTGAAGTGTTTTATAAGATGATGAAACCTGGATGTTTTTCCGGATTTGTTTATTGATTTCAGGTGTTATTTTTTTGTGTAAAAACACTATATTGCAGGATATTAGTTTGAAAGAGCTTACATTTAGTACATATAAATTTTTTTGGGTTTATATTGGTTTGCACAAATAAATAAGTTAAAAATATATTAATGCAAGTTTTGGGTAATTTATTATTAGTGGTTAATTGTCCAATTTCCTGAATTTGCAAAAGTTTTTCGATCTATGAAATTTGATTGTGATGAATAAAATAATCATATATGTTTTCCTGGCGGCTTTTGCTTTCTCTTTTTTTTCTGCCTATGGGCAGGATGAAAGGTCAAAGGTGAAATACACACATGAGTTTCGCTTTAATGATGGGTTTTTTATGAATTTTGAACAGGTCAAGAACAATGCACCTCTTCCTAAGTATAAAATCCTAACAGATGCCGATTATCATGATCCGGAGTTCTTTGATAAAGTTTTAAAGCATGATGTTATTTATTATTTTAATGATCAGGTTGTGAAACAAGAGTTTTCGGTGGATGATGTTTGGGGTTATTCGAATAACGGAATACTTTACATCAGTCTTGGAGGTGAATATAGCAGGATCTCAATTTTAGGAGGAATATGTCATTTTGTTGGTACTGAAACAAGTAGTGGTACACGGTATTATGATCCATATTCTAATCCTTATAACCGTTATAGCCCCTATAACTATGGTAGTTATGGAGGTTATGGTGGCTATGGAGGTTATAATAACTTTTATAATCCACAACAGTACCAAACCTATAGTAAAACTGAAATGAAGCAATACATTCTTGACTTTGAAACAGGGAAGGTAATGGATTATTCAACACAAAATATTGAAATTGCCCTTATGAGAGATCCTGAACTTTACGATGAATATATGGCACTTAAATCTAAACAGAAAAAGAATTTGAAATTTCTTTATATGCGGAAATTTAATAATAGAAATCCTTTATATTTTCCAAAATAGCATAAGATGCAATATCACCTGTTTTTGTTCCTGATGATCTAACCGAATTGATGTTTAGTGTATTAATTTCTAATTATCTTTCCTTATAATTTGTGTAAGGAATTGTTTTAACTTTTCTATCTTTATAGAAAAACTTATTTTATTAGTTAGTGTCTCTTAGAAAACGCCAATAACTACGTTACGCTCATCTCGAAAACAGTTATCCCGATTCATCGGGACTCCTTGATTTTCAAGATTTCGCAAGCACTTCGGCACACTCAGCGTAACACCTTGTTCTTGGCACTTTCTAAAAAGCCACTTAAAAATAGATAGTTTTCTTAGAAGCACTAGTTAATACTTCTCTTTAAGTTATATTGATATACTAATAAGACCTAACAAACACAGTTTTAATATAAAATCTATTCGCATGAGACGGTTTCTTATTATTTTATTTCTTTTTAGTTATTCCTTTTATTTTGTATTTGCTCAATCAAAAATGCCAGGCCAGGAAGAGTTAAATTCTTTTTTTGAGTCAAAAACCCTGGTTGTGAAGGAAGATGGTTTTGCTTCTTTTTATAATGCTTATATTAAGGAGGCAGTTGAGAAGGAATGGAATATTACTCCCTTTAAAATTGTTAAAGTGGATGAATTTAATGAAAAAATGACAGATAGTACCTACTCTTTTCTGGTTCTGACCAATACACATTTCGGAAAGGACAAAGCCGATGCTGATTATAATTTTATTAATCTGCTTTTGGGGAAAAAGGGTGTGAAAAATATCACTGAAATGCCTGAAATGGGATCACTTCCATTGTCATATTCCGATAATGAAGATGATGACTATTCTTATAAATTAAGTGTTATGATTAAGTTTATTCAAAAAAGAACAGAGCTTATGAAGGGAAGGCCAGACTACCTGTCTATGAGGTATTTGAAATATTATAATAAGAATACACCGGAAATAAAATTAAAAACCTTATTGGTGCTTGAGAAAAATCTGGCATCAGAAATCGGTACTATAGATAAGATTAAAAAGAATTACGACTATGATATTAAGATTGTTACGGAAGATGAGTTGGAGGATGCAATTGCAGAAAAGAAAGACTATTTGTTCCTGCACTGTGTGATGCCTGAAGAAAAGGGGAAACAGGGATGGACATTTAAACTGGTTTTTGGTATTGCAGATGGCCGCTTGTATTATTATAATAAACATACGATTTCATCTAAAAAGCCTGCAGGTCTTTTAAAAAGCGATTTGAAAAAGATGAGTAGTAAGAATAAAATATTTTAGCAGCACTTTATCTTAATTCTATGGAGATAATTTCTGACTTTCATAAAAAACCTGGAATGGATTCCGGTCAGGAAAAAACCTGGGCTATGCTTTGCCATATTGCAAGTTTTGCACATTTTATCCCTTTGGGGCATATTTTTTGCCCGCTCATTATTTGGCTTTTAAAAAAGGACGAGTCTGAGTTGGTGGATGACCAGGGAAAAGAATCCCTGAATTTTCAGCTATCCATGACCATTTATTTTCTACTTGCAATACCCTTTGTTTTTTTGGTTATTGGGATACCTCTTCTTATTATTCTTGGAGTAATAGATTTGATTTTAGTAATTCTTGCTGCTGTTTCTGCTGCTCAGGGCCAGGCCTACAGGTATCCCTTATCGATTAAATTTATAAAGTGAACTTTCTGAAGATTGCTTTATCAGGCTTATGCAAAAACCTTACTAAACTTTTCTATCTTTGTAGCTAAATGAATTAAACCAATAATAAATGGCTGCACAAAAACCTTCAATTCCTAAAGGTACAAGGGATTTTGGACCAATTGAAATGGTCAGAAGGAATTATATTTTCAATACTGTTCAAAAAGTATTTAAGAAATATGGCTATCTTCCCCTTGAAACTCCAGCAATGGAGAATCTATCCACACTTTTGGGTAAATATGGGGAGGAAGGTGATAAATTATTGTTTCGTGTACTGAATTCTGGGAATTTTCTATCAAAAGTACCTGATGAGAAAAGCCTTCAGAATGCTCCATCATTAGTTAACCTTATTACTGAAAAGGGCCTGAAATATGACCTGACTGTTCCTTTTGCCAGGTATGTGGTGCAACATCGTAATGATATTACTTTTCCCTTTAAACGTTACCAAATTCAGCCGGTTTGGCGTGCTGATCGCCCTCAGAAAGGTAGATACAGAGAATTTTTTCAGTGTGATGTGGATGTGATAGGAAGCAAATCCCTTCTATCAGAAGTAGAGCTAATACAAATCACAGATGAGGTTTTTTCTATTTTGGGGATCAATGTTAAAATTAAAATAAATAATAGAAAAGTACTGGCTGGTGTGGCTGAGATGATGGGGCAGGCTGATCAGATGATGAAGATTACTATTGCTATTGATAAGATTGATAAGATTGGGATTGAAAAAGTCAATGAAGAGTTGATTAGTTCAGGTATTCCACCGGATGCTGTGGATAAACTACAGCCTGTTTTAACTTTCTCAGGACTTAGGAATGAAAAATTGGTCTTATTGAGAGGCCTTTTGTCAGATTCAGAGATTGGGATGCAGGGGGTCTGTGAGTTGGAGATGGTATTTGATTATTTATCAGGCTTTGATCTTAAGTCAGAAGTTGAAATTGATCTCTCCCTGGCGAGGGGATTGAATTATTATACCGGGGCAATACTGGAAGTGGAAGCACTGGATGTGAATATTGGGAGCATATGTGGGGGAGGGAGATATGATGACCTGACCGGTATTTTTGGTTTGAAAGATGTTTCCGGAGTTGGTATTTCATTTGGTGCTGATCGTATTTATGATGTGATGTTACAATCAGATCTTTTTCCCCTTGATTTAGCACAGACCACCCGGTTAATGTTTGTTAATTTTGGAAAAGAGGAAGAACGGTTTTGTTTGGATGTGCTTGCAAAAGTTAGAAATGCAGGTATCTCTGCTGAGATTTATCCGGATCATGTCAAGATGAAGAAGCAGATGTCTTATGCGAATAATAAAAATGTGGAATTTGTTGCCATGGTTGGAGAAAATGAAATGGCAGAAGGGAAGATAAGCCTTAAGAATATGGAATCAGGTGAGCAGGAGAAGCTTAGCGTTAAGGAACTAATAGCTAAACTAAGTGTGGAGTAGTAATGTAATATAGCTTGTTATGATGGTTTGAACAAGTTATTGGATAATTTATGACTTTAAAAAAGTCTAAGGAGCATTAAATCAGTAATGTATATAATATTTTTTGACTAAAATTCTAATATAATGACATTAATTATAAATGGAGAAGGATTAACCATTGAAAATGTGGTAAATGTTGCCAGAAACAACGAAAAGGTTAAAATTCACCCTGATGCGGTAAACCGAATTAATATTTGCAGGCAAATGCTTGAAAGGAAAATTGCTGCTGGGGCGATTATGTATGGGGTCAATACTGGAATCGGGGAGTTTTCCGAAGTCGTTTTGGATGATGCTCAGGTCAAGGAATTTCAAAAATATCTTATTTATAATCATGCTGCCGGAATAGGGGAGGCCATGCCTTTGGATTATGTACGGGGAGCTATGTTGGGTAGGATAAATGTGCATTCACATGGGAATTCCGGTGTTCGCCTGGAAATAACACAGTGTTTGGTGGATATGCTGAATGAAGGTGTAACTCCCTATGTTTGCAGGAAAGGCTCAGTGGGTGCCTCCGGGGATCTTGCTCCGATGGCGCAGATTGCCCTTTTACTTATGGGAGAGGGTAAGGCATTTTATAAAGGAGAATTACTGGAAGGGAAAGAGGCTATGGACAAAGCAGGAATAACAATTCCAGGCTTGAAAGCAAGAGATGGCCTGGCAACAATTAATGGGTCAAATGTTCTAACAGCCATGAGTGCTTTGTTCCTTTATGATGCAAATAACTGGTTGAAGCAGGCTGAAATTGCAGCTGCTATGTCATTGGAGGCACTAAAAGCCAATATGAAGCCTTATTCTCCGAAATTACATGAGGTTCGTGGTTTCTCCGGAGCTATTCGAAGTGCAAAAGCTATTCAGAAACTTATCAGGGGTGGGGACCTTGAGTTGGGAAAGGTAGCTTCTAAAGTACAGGATGCTTATTCAATGCGTTCTACTCCTCAGGTTATTGGAGCTGCCCATGATGCTCTTGCTTATGCACGTTCTCAGGTTGAAATTGAGCTGAATGGGGTGGGTGATAACCCTGTGTTTTTCCCTGAAGAAGACCTTCATATATCCGGGGCAAATTTTCAGGGGTCTCCAGTTTCCCTGCCAATGGATATGGCAGGAATTGCAATTACTATGGTTAGTATTATGTCTGAAAGACGTATGAACCGTTTGAATAACCCTGCACTAAGCGTTGGTTTACCTGCATTTTTAACCAAGGGAGCTGGTATGTTCTCTGGTTTGATGCTTAGTCAATATACAGCTGATATGCAGATTGTTGAGCAGCGGATTCTTTCTGCCCCGGCATCTATACAATCTATTCCTGCAGCAGCTGATCAGGAAGACTTTGTTTCCATGGGGATGAATACTGCTATTAAGAATTTCCAGATTATAGATAATGCATACGGCATATTAGGTATAGAGCTTATGGCAGCTGCCCAGGCTCTGGATTTTAGAGAATTTTCCTTTGGCAGAGGTGTAACTAAAGCAAAGGAAACTGTTAGGAAACATGTCGATTTTCTTGATATTGACCGTCCATTGTATAAAGATCACAATACCATGAAAGACCTTGTGGAATCTTGTGAAATACTAAAAGCAGTGGAGGATGAGCTTGGCTCATTGGAATAGTAATAGCTGGGGATTCATAACTTTAGCAAATCAATATCTGGGCTTGTTATTCATCTGTTGTTGATTCCGAAGTTGTCGGAGTAGCATTGCTTTGTATTGGTTCTCAGCTTGATACAAGGTCATTACTTTATTAATCGGTAATACTTTTTTGAATTTCTGATGATAATCTGTACTGAGGTCTGCATCTTTCTTAATATAGTTGATATACTCATCAGTCATATCTTCCATTTCTTTTTCATTTAAAGAATCGTATTCCAGTCTGAATTTTGATTCCAGACTAATCTTCTTTTTCTGATTAGTGGTTTTCTCCTTTTGATAGGAATTATATACCGGCCAGAATTTTTCAGCTTCTTCAGATGTGAGTTGGAGTTTTTGTGTGAAAAAAGCAATCTTGTGAGCATTTAATCTTTCCATCCTTTTTTCAAAATCGGTTCCCTGAGCATTTAATTCAGGTATATTAATTGAAGTCAGGAAAAATAAAAAGCTGAGAGTGATGAATAGTTTTATCCCTGAAAATAATTTTAATCCTCGTTTCATGATTAAATTAATTAGTAATTATTATATTATAACTCATTATATAACAGTAACTCATCTATGCCTTCTTCCAATAGATAATAAATAATTATTTCTGATTCATCTTCTTTAAAAGAGAGAATTTTATTTGTTTCCTGAAAATTTTCAATTATACTTGCTTCATCAAAATCACTGGAATAAAAAGTGAGATACTCAAGAGCATCATTTTCTGAGATCAATTGATTATTTCTGTTAGAAGTGAGATAATTAATACCCATATAGCTAATAAAGATAATGCCAATGATGGAGGCTGCGTAAGCAAATACATACTTTAATTTTAATAGCTTTTGCTTTTTTGTTTGTGATGATTTTTCGCTGGCTGCGATCGAACCCATTACCCTAACAGGTAAACTGTCAAAATACCTTTCAGGAACCTTATAAGCGGATTTGTTTTCTATTTTATCAAATATGGATCCTTTATTTGCCATTACTTTGTTTGTTATTTACTGATTATTAGATTGTAAATTAATAAAAAGGTTTAATCTTCTTTAAAATAAAGTTCAATTTTTTTTCTCGCATGATGGTATGATGCTTTTAATGCCCCAATTGATGTATCCAGTATTTCAGAAATTTCTTCATATTTCATTTCATCATAGTATTTCATATTAAATACCAGCCTTTGTCGTTCGGGGAGTGATAAGACTGCCTGTTGTAATTTTAGCTTTATCTTATCACCATCAAAGTATTCATCACCAGCGAGGGTAGTGCTTAGAAATTCTTCGTAATTTACGATACTATTCTTCTTTTTTATTTTCAGATATGAAAGTGCTTCATTTGTTGCAATTTTATATAGCCATGTATATAGCTGTGCATTAGCATTGAATTTTTCCAGATTTTTCCAGATTTTTATTAGTGTATTTTGGATAACATCGTCGGCATCTTCATGAGTAATCACAATTTTCCGGACATGCCAATAGAGTTTTTCCTGGTATTTTTTAACAACCAGTAGAAATGCTTTTTCTTTTTGCCCTTCTGTATTGAATAGTTTCAGAAGGTCATTATCGTTATAAGTCGTCAAAATAATTTGAACTTTCTTTATTGGATATGAATTTACCCTAAAGGTTTAATGGGGCTCTTTAATTTAGTTTCACTGATTGGGAACTACCGGACTTAATAATAACTCTTTTTTCTGAGGTATAATAAATGTTTTTGGCATACTTGGGTCGGTAAATAATTCTGTATGTCCCTGGTTGCAGAACAATTGTCTCATGTTTTATATCCGGGTTTACATTATAAACCCATTCAAGTTCGTTTGTACGCTCAACATAAATACTGCAATAGCCGGGGTTGGTCATTAGTATTGTGATAATTCCGGGAACCGGCACAGATACAGTAGTTGTTACGGATTGTTTGATTATAACGTCTTTTACGTTTATCCGGGGTAGTACTGGTATTTCCAGATCATAACTTCCTATAAGATATCTTTCCTGTGAATCAACTGTTTGCATATTAATGGTCTGTGTATCATTAGATTTGCGTATTAAAAACTTAAGATTTTTGTATCGGCTGCCGGTAGTTTTAACATTCAATATACCCTGGGGAGTATCGGCTGCAATAATATTATGTTTACCCTTAAAAACTCTAATATTGTTAACAACTACCTTAGGCAGGCTATGTACAACCATGCGGTATTCAATTAATGGGTCCAGTATGATAGTATCCGGTTTTCCCCGGTTATTTATTGTATGAATGTAGTTGCTTTTCAATTGACCTGAATTTGCATCATAAAAAGACATGGCCAAATTGGTTTCCGAGGGATAACCATCCTGATCCAACAGGTTAATCTGTGCAGTTGTAGAATTAAGTACTTCAGTAATTACAACATTAAGCACCTCCTGGAATCTGTTTTCATCATCAGCGTTATAAAGTTTACCAACACACTCAAAAGTTTCTTTGAAATCAGGATCCAAACCAATTCCTATTATAAATGGTTCGAGAAATATTCCTTTTTTTTGCAGTTCTGTAGAAATAGCACAAGGGTCACCGTCACATTTTTCAATGCCATCTGTAATTAGAATAACAATATTTCTGCAATTGTCACACTGAGGGAAGTCATTTGCAGATTGTGCTAAAGAGTTTGCAATGGGTGTGGTCCCTCTGGGGACAAGATATCGCAGCTTTTGTCGGATTTTTGGCGCATTGCCCTCTGCGAAAGGAACCTCAAGTTTTGTATCACTGCAATCTTGTGGAGGAACCGGACTCTGATGACCATAAACCCTGAGTGCCATTTGTGTATATTTTGTTTTCTCAAGGCTGTCAATTGTATGTATCAGGAATTTTCTGGCAATATTTATTTTTTTGTCACTAACCCAATTTGCAGCCATACTCTGTGAACAGTCAAAAATGAAAAGAATTCTCGTAGTTGGAGGTTCAGGTTTTAAATTTGTTTTTTTGGTTTGGGCATAGGAGGGCTGGAGATAAATTATCCCAAAAATTGAAATAGCAAAAAGAATCAAATATTTTTTCAAATCAACTTGCTTTGAAAAATAAAAGCAAAAACAGATAGTCTAATTTCCAGTGGGAAATTGTATATCATACATTATTCTTTATTTTAAACGTAACAGAGCTAAAGAATGTTTCTTTAAAATCAAGATTTAAATGTAATTTTGGCAAAAATAATGAAAAAATTAAATTATGAGTTTAAAATGTGGAATAATTGGTTTAACAAATATAGGAAAATCGACACTTTTTAATTGTATATCCAATACAAAAGCTGAGATCACAAATTTTGCCTATAGTTCAAATAAGTCAAATGTGGGGATGGTGAATGTTCCTGACCTCCGTCTTTACGAGCTTGAAAAATATCAGCCAACGAATAAGATTATTCCAACAACTATGGATCTTGTTGATATTCCTGGCTTGGCCAAGGGTGCCAGCAAAGGAGAAGGTGTAGGAAATACTTTTCTTTCTGATATTAGAAATACGGATGCCCTAATTCATGTATTACGTTGTTTTGATGATGGAAATCTGCCTCATATAGAAGGATCTGTTGACCCGGTAAGGGATATGGAAATTGTTGATTTTGAGTTACAGGTTCGTGATCTTGAGTCCATAGAAAAGAAAATGGAGAAATTGGCAAAAACTGCTAAATCAGGTGATAAGGATGCAAAAATGGGGCTCGATGTATTATCCACCTGTAAGGAACATCTGGATAATTTTAGTCCCTTAAGGTTGCTTGAAATCTCCGAATCCAAAAAGAAATATCTGGAAGATCTCATGCTTCTTACAATAAAGCCGGTTATGTATGTTTGTAATGTGGATGAGAGTTCAGCCGTAAATGGGAATAAGTATGTTGAGCAGATAAAGGATGCATTGAAAGATGATAATACTGAAATCTTGACGGTTGCTGCCGGGCTTGAGGCTGAAATTGCAGAGTTGGATGATGAGAAGGATAGACTTGACTTTATACATGAGATGGGACTTGAGGAACCTGGTGTGAACAAATTGATCAGATCAGCGTATAAATTACTTGATTTGAATACCTTCTTTACAGTAGGTCCAAAGGAAATCAGGGCATGGACTTTAGGCCGTGGGATGTTTGCTCCACAGGCAGCAGGGGTAATCCATAGTGACCTGGAGCGAGGTTTTATTCGTGCCGAAGTGATGCATTACAATGATTTTATTAGCTTAGGTTCTGAACATGCATGCAGGGAAAACGGAAAATTGAATATTGAAGGTAAAAACTATGTCGTTGAGGATGGGGATATCTTACATATCCGTTTTAATATTTAATCGTGGACAATTATTCTTTACCTTATTAGTTTATTATTATTGTTGGAAGCTAAATATTAAAACATGCTTATATGAATAATATGCACAGCCGGTTTTAAAGATTAATAATGAGTCTTTTATGAATAAAAACATTTTCTCAAAACTAATTTTAACTGGTTTTCTGTTTAGCCTGTTTTCTTTCTATGGATATGCCCAAAAAGCAAAAAAGACTCTTTCTTCTCCTCCGGGTCTGGTAGTTGGTTTGATTATTGATCAGCTCAGGCCTGATCAGATATATAAGTACTGGGATAAATATTCGGAGAATGGATTTAAGAAATTATTAACTAATGGTGCCGAGGTTAAACAGGCATCATATAACTATTACAATACCAGTATTTCCACAGGGAATGCAAGTATTATTACAGGAGCCCTGCCTTCAGATCATGGAATTATTTCATTTGAGTGGTTTGAATTATTTAACGATAGGCTTGTTTTTTGTACAGATGACCCTTCTGTTAAAGCCGTTGGCGGAAGTTTTGAGAATGGCCCTTTTTCGCCACGAAAGATTCAGGTTTCGGGTTTTGGTGATGAGTTGAAGATTTCGAACAGAGGTTATTCTAAGGTTTTTGGAATTGGACTGGATCATACTTCTGCTATTTTATCCTCAGGACAATCTGCTGATGCAGCCTATTGGTTTGACTTCAATAGTGGAAATTGGATGACCAGTTCGTATTATCAGGAGCAACTGCCTGCCTGGTTGATAAGCCTGAATGATAAAAAAATGGGAGATATTTATCTGGATCGTACCTGGGAGCCTTTGTTGAAAATTGATGAATCATTAAAAAAGAAGTCTTCTGCGAAGAGAAGTAGCGATGAAATGTTTAAAAATAAATCCTTTCCTTATGATTTGAGTAAGCTTAGTAACCGGGGTAGGGATAATGGAGGTTATATCTGGTTGAAATATACACCCTTTGGAAATGCAATAACCATGGATTTAAGCTTAATGCTTGTAATGGAAGAAAAGCTGGGAAAAGATAAGTATCCTGATTACCTGGCAATAAACTTCAATTCCATGGGGTCAGTGGCTGATATCTTTGGGCAGGAATCAGCGGAGATGGAGGATTTAATGATTCGTTTCGATATCCAATTAGCTCATTTTATAGAGTCCCTTGAGAACCTGCTGGGCAAGAAGAATGTATTGATCTATCTTACAGCTTCCCGGGGAATGTCAAAAGATATGGAATATCAGAAAGAGTTGAGCCTGCAGCAAGGACTTTTTAAGCGGGATCAGGTTTTGTCCCTTCTTAAGAGCTATTTAAATGTGAAATTTGGAAAAGGGGAGTGGGTAAGGGGTTTCTATGGAAATCAAATCTATCTGAACAGGGTTTTTATAGAAGACTCTAAACAATCATTGGATGAAATGCGGAATCAGGTAGCGGATTTCTTGGTTCAGTTTTCCGGTGTTTCTCATGTTATTTCAGCCTCATTTTTGAATACAGGAAGTTCTATGAGAGGGCTGGCAGCATTGGTTCAGAATGGTTATAGTCAAAAACGTTCCGGAGATGTTTTTGTGGTTTTAAAACCAGGTTGGCAAATGGACTCCGATAATAGAAATGGAACAGGATATAGTTTTGATCGAAATGTTCCCTTGATTTGGTATGGTTGGCGAATTAATCCTTCAGTTATATACAGGAAAGTTGGTATGGTAGA
This sequence comes from Bacteroidales bacterium, assembly GCA_029935275.1. Classification (GTDB taxonomy): domain Bacteria; phylum Bacteroidota; class Bacteroidia; order Bacteroidales; family VadinHA17; genus JANTGF01. Next base: position 14,825 of record JAOZKQ010000006.1, read on the forward strand.
TATTGCTCCAACTATTTCAATACTTCTTAATATTTCATTCCCGGATGCCAGTTCAGGAGATCCTATTATGGAGCTATTTGATTAGCCTCATAAAACAATAAAATTATATCCCCCTATATTTTTAATATTGACTTTTACTGTACATTTTTTTGACCATAATGCTTTAGAAACTTTGGTATTGTATTTGTATATGAATAAAAAATAATACAATTCAAATATCCAGATGTATTTTTTTTAAAATTATTTCTATATTTGCAAACTAATTTTTTATTAATAAAGTTGAAAAATAAGATGAGAAAAGTCACAAAAATGAGTTTAATTGGATTATTGTCTTTTGGTTTGATGATAGTCTCATTATCAGCGTTTTCGCAAACCATGAAAGATGCTGTAGAAGCATTTAATAAAGGTGCATTATTAGCAAAAACAGATCCTGATGGAGCCATTGTAGCTTATGAAAGTTGCATTGATATTGCTTCTAAATTAGGCGAAGAAGGTGCCGAAACTAAGGTAGATGCAGAGAAACAATTGCCTTTAATGTATTTTAAAACAGCAGTTAATTCTTATAAAAAGAAGGATTTTGATGCTGCTATTACAGGTTTTGAGAAGTCAAAGGAAGTGGCTGAAAAACATGGGAATAATGAAATTAGCGCAAAGTCAGATAAAGTTATGCCTCAGGTTTATTATGCCCAGGGAAGTGGCTTTTATAAAAAGAAGGATTTTGAAAATGCAATTGCAGCAATGGATAAAGCTATTGAACTTAATCCTAAATATGCAAAGCCATATTTGGTATTGGCCTCAATATACAAAACTGAAGGTGATGAATTGAAATTCACGGAAGCATGCGATAAAGGAATAGAAGTCGGAACAAGCATACATGATAAAAAAACTGTTGCCTCTATTAATAAACTGGCAATAAATACGATGTACAATAATGCAGTAAAAGCAATTGAAGCAGAAAAATGGCCAGATGCTGAAAAGTACCTGAATAGTTCAATTAAGTATGGAAATGAGTCTGCAGTTGTTTTCTACCAATTAGCTAAGGTTTATAATGCAGAGAAGAAATGGGATGATGCTATTGCTAATTTGGATAAAGCGGTTGCTATTGATACAAATGATGATGCTGGAAAGGCAAAGTATTATTATGAATATGGCGTGTCCTATAATGGAAAAGGTGATGCTACATCAGCTTGTAGCTCATTTAAGAAAGCTATGTATGGGCAATATGCAGAGAATGCAAAGTATCAGATTGAACAAGTGCTGAAGTGTAAATAATTTTCTTTATATATAGAAGTAAAAAATCCTCTGTTTCAGAGGATTTTTTATTTTAATAAAGTATTAGATTATCATTTTTTCTTTTCTTGAAATCAGCTAAATTTTAATTTTTGATAAGTAATTTCATTAATTAATTCCGGATTCTTTTCAATAGCATTTCCCACAACGATTATGTCAGCCCCTGCCTTATAGGCCATAAATGCATCTTTCCCTGTTTGGATTCCACCTCCAATAACCAATGGGATTGAAATGTTCTTTTTAACCTTACGGATTGTTTCTTCCGGAATGGCTTGGTTTGCTCCGCTACCACCTTCAAGATAAATGAGCTTCTGACCAAGCATTTCTCCGGCCATTGCAGTTGCTACTGTAATATCTGTTTTGTTTGAAGGGATTGGGGTAGTATTGCTCATATATTCTACCGCTGTACTACTATTCCCGATTAGAATATAACCTGTAGGAATTACTTCTAATCCGTATTTTTTTATAAGGGGGGCCGCAAGCACATGGTTTCCTATAAGGAACTCCGGATTTCTGCCTGAAATTAGTGAAAGAAGTAAAATGCCATCAGCCTTGCCGGATAGTTGCAAAAGACTTCCGGGGAATAAAAATACCGGGATATTGCTTAATGATTTAATGAGTTCAATTGGCCTTTCCAGGGTTTCAGAAACCAGGCTACCTCCCAGCAGTATTAGATCCACATAGTTTTCATTTGCAATCTTAACAGTTTTGGATAGTGCTTTTTCAGAATAATTTTCCGGATCAATAAGAAGTGCGAAAAACTTCTTTTTGTTTCCTTTTATTATAAATTTAGGATAAATCATTTTTCGATTTTTTTACAACACAAAACTAACACATAATTATTTGTTTTATAATATAGCATATCAAATTCCTCATGTTTTAAGCCGGTATGAACAATACCTTTAATTTCTCCCTGATTCTGAAGTTCAAATGGTTTAATAATTAAATTATTTTTAAAATTTAACATGTTTTTATCACATATTTTATAAAGTGTTTCTTTTGCACACCAGTGAACATACAAATGATATCTTATAAGATCAGGGTCTTCTGTAATTAATTCGTCAGGATGTATGAATTTATGGGCTATTTTACTAATTCTATGAGACATGTACTCCAGATCAATGCCCACATTCATACCTTTGCTCAATAAAATGGATGTGTATTTAAAGGAATGAGATATACTTATATGATAAGAACTGTCTTTTAAAAAAGGCTTTTTGGTTGAATTGTAAATAATCCTTGCATTTTTGCTAATCATTAACTGAAGCAGTACCCTCACGCTTAGAAACTCAAGCTTTCGATTATAGTTCAAGAAACCTTCCAAACGCACAATCTCCTTGCTTTCCAGGTTGACCATTGAGGACAAAGTGTCATAATCTTCATTAATTTCCCATATCCCCAGGATACAATCATCTTGTATTTCTTTATTTGTAATAAGCCCCATATAAGAATAATTCAGTGATCAGTTAACAGTGATTGTTGTCAATCCCTAAATAGAGTTCTGTCTTTAAAGTCAAGTGTTTAAATATAAAGTTCGAGTTCGAGGCTTGCGAAGCCTAAAAATTGGGAGCCCCGACAGTAATCGTCGGGATGATCAATTTTTTGTCAAGCATAACAACTTGTCCCGCTTATTCGGGAGCCTGCCCCGACCATTCGGAGAAGAAATCGGACTTTATGGACAAACACTAAATAGCGTTGACCGGTTAACAATTTGCTTTAACCTACAACAAATATGACAATTACTTTTTTTATTTCCACTCAAAACTGTCAATAAAATAAATAATATCATCTCTGAAGAAGTCAATTACGGGAGCCAAAGAATCTTTATTTATAGTCGTTCTGAAATATAGAGCCCCCCGAAGGAAATTTTGGGTACTGTCGGTTAAAAAAAATTGTACCGATGAAGCAGCATTGCCCTCAATATCATACAAAATGCCGTAAACCTTTTTGTCGGGTTTATTAATAAGGTATTCTTCAATTGCATCTGCTTTAACGGTATGTTTGTATGCCAGGGTATAAGCATCATCCAGAAGCAGGTTGAGGTTGTTATTTATAGTTTTGTAACTGATATGTACTTTCCCATTAAATTTAGGGAAATCAATATTTATCCAGCAGGGCTCACTATTTATTTGATTATCAGTTACTACCCTTGCATATACCGGATAGCCAAAGGTATAAGGGCAATCACTTTCATAGGTTTTGTATTTTTTTTCCGGAAAGTCAATTCTGAAAAACCCCCTTGGCTTTGGTGTATAGTCAGAGTGGCATCCAATTAGCAGAATAAATGCAAAAGATAAAAAAATAATATTACCAATACCCGGGTTATTTTTTATCATTTTTTGGTTCTCTTAAAATGACTCTTATTTTTTTTATTCTCCTGTTATCAACAGCTTCGACCTTAAATGTGAACTCATTGTAGGTGAAAACCTCATCCTTTGCAGGTATTTCTCCCTTCATTTCAAGAATAAGGCCTGCCAGGGTATCAGCTTCTCCCTTTATGTCATCAAAAATATTTGCAGGTTCTTCAATAATTTTGTAAAAATCATTTAATAAAGTTTTTCCTTCGAAAATAAAAGTAGTCTTATTTAATTGGGTATGGAAAATTTCATCCTCATCCGACTCATCTTTAATTTCTCCTACTATTTCCTCAAGAATATCTTCTAATGTTACAATTCCACTTGTTCCACCATATTCATCAATAACAATTGCAAGATGAATTTTCTTTTCCTGAAACTCAGCCAGCAGATCATTGATTTTTTTTGATTCAGGAACATAGTATGGAGGGCGAACAAGAGTTTGCCATTTAAAAGTCTCATCTTTATTTAGATGTGGGAGTAAGTCCTTAATGTATAAAATTCCCTTTATCGTATCAAATGAATTTGCATATATGGGGATCCTGGAATAACCTGATTCAAGAAAGTTCTTGAGAAGCATAGAAAAGGGTGTCTCTACATCTATTGCAAAAACATCCATTCTTGACTTCATGATTTCCTGAACATCAATATTTCCAAATTTTACAATTCCTTTTAATATATGCTCATCTTCAATATCATCAGTTGATGAGAGGTCCAGTGCATCAGACAACTCATTCATTGATATTACTGTTTTTTTCCGGGCAAGTCGTTTATTTACAAAGGAGGTGGAAGAGATCAGTAAATGAATAAGGGGCTTAAATACTTTTTCCAGAAAGAGTATGGTCCCGGACATGAAAAGAGCAAATTTAACTGCATATTGATGAGCATAAACTTTAGGGATAATTTCTCCAAATAAAAGAAGAATAAAGGTTATAAAAACTACCTGGATAAGAAAACCAATAACTTTTGCCTGTGAAAAGTCAATGATTGAATTAGCAATATAACTGGATAAAATAACTACACCAATATTTATAAAGTTATTGACTACCAGAACAGTTCCAAGTAAATGTTCTGGTCTTTGGTGCAAGGCTATTACTCTTTTTGCCTGATTTGATTTACTTGACTCAAGTTTGTCGATATCTCCTGGGGATAAAGAAAAGAAGGCTACTTCAGAACCGGAAATAAGGGCTGAGCAAATAAGTAATAAAACTAAAATTGCTATTGAAAAGAAAATACTAAGGCTGAAAGGGTAAAAGCCCAGGTTTAATTCACCAAGAATAAATAAAGGAATAAGACTTTCCGATTCCAAAACAAAATTTTGTTAATTAACTAAATATGTTAAAAGGGCAAATCATCTCCAGCTTGCGCGTCTCCTAAGCTGTTTAAAGGGTTGCTCATACTGGTATCTGCTCCTCCATTTGAGCCTGCAGGGGTCCCCTCGGATTTGGGATTTGAGCCAGTATTGCTGCTCTCTGCTTGCCTGTCGTCCTGTCTTTTTCCAAGCATTTGCATATTATCGGCAATAATTTCAGTAATGTAGCGCTTAATACCATCTTTATCTTCATATGAACGGCTTCTGATTTTACCTTCAATATAAAGAGAACTCCCCTTTTTAATATACTTATCTGCTACCTCCGCTAGTTTTCGCCATAACACAATGTTATGCCATTCAGTATTGGTGACTTTCTCGCCACTTTTATTGGTATAGGTCTCGCTGGTGGCAATTGGGAATTTAGCGATAACAATTCCATTGTCAAGGTATCTGACTTCCGGGTCACGACCAACGTTTCCAACTAAAATTACTTTGTTTATCATTGTTTGAGTGCTTTTTATTCAAGCTGTAAATGTAGTAATTTCTATGCCTATTTACAACTTCTTTTTAATTTCAGCATCAAAAATTCATTATATAAGCAGTGTTACATTGCTATTCATAACAGAGTATGGCTGGTTACTATAGGTGTAACAAATCGCAGGGCTTGTATATTCTTTAATATTGAACTCAGATCATTATTTTTTTTGCAGTAGAAACCAGATATAAAGTCCTTTTATTATAACACCATTTATTGATGTTTTTTGTGAAATCATGTATAAAAAATGATTTAATCATAAATGTCTAAAAAATAAAACAATAACTGTTTGTATATAATAAAAAAAAACTTTTATATTTGCAGTCCCAAATAATTATGTTGAATTGTAAAATATTGATAACTAAAGATTTTAAAAATGACTAAAGCAGACATTGTAAACGAGATTTCAAAAAATACAGGAATTGAAAAAGTAACAGTTCAAAAAACTGTAGAAGCATTCATGGAAACTGTAAAAGGTTCTCTTGTTAAGGACAAAAACGTTTATTTAAGAGGTTTTGGTAGTTTTATTGTAAAGAAAAGAGCAAAGAAAACTGCCAGAAATATTTCTAAGAATACTACAATTATTATTCCAGAGCATTTTATTCCTTCATTTAAGCCTGCCAAGTCCTTTGTTAGCAAGGTTAAGAAGAGTGTAAAGTAGCTATTTATTAGTAGAATTATTTGTTAAAGTTTTTTAACTATGCCAAGCGGAAAGAAAAGGAAAAGACATAAGATGGCAACCCATAAGCGTAAGAAACGCTTAAGGAAGAACAGACATAAGAAGAGGAAGTAGAACTTTCTTAGTAAATATTATTGTATTTATGTTTTGTCAGGAACCTAAAGGTCTGTTCGGATCTTTAGGTTTGTTTTATTATCCAGTGTTCACATTGTCGGTGATCTTTAGAATCAGTTAATTAGGTGGTGTTGTGAGTAATGAAATTGTGATTGATGTAACTCCCAGGGAAATAAATATTGCCCTGCTGGAAGAGAAAAGGCTGATTGAACTTACCAGAGAAAAGAGCGATCTCAGGTTTGGTGTCGGGGATATTTATGTCGGTAAAGTCCGAAAGATTATGGCCGGGCTAAATGCTGCATTTGTTGATGTAGGCTATGAGAAGGATGCTTTTTTACATTATCTCGACCTGGGAGCCCAGTTTAATTCCCTGTCAAATTATCTGAAGTTTTGTCATTCACGAAAAATAAAGCCTCATTCCTTATCCAGGTTCAGGAGGGAAGCCGATATTCCCAAAGATGGGAAAATCTCAAATGTTCTGAAGTCGGGACAACTTATTCTGGTTCAAATTGCAAAAGAGCCAATTTCCATGAAAGGTCCACGCTTAACTTCAGAAATTTCAATAGCTGGCCGTAATATAGTGTTAATGCCCTTTTCTGATAAGGTTTCTGTATCTCAGAAAATTGAGTCATTTGAAGAACGCAACAGACTAAAGAGCTTATTACAAAGTATAAAGCCAAAAAACTTTGGAGTTATTATTCGTACTGTTGCAGAGGGGAAGAAAGTGGCGATATTAGATACTGAACTTAGAACTCTTGTCGAAAAATGGGAAAGAATGGCTGAGAAGCTGAATGCTGCCCAGCCACCTAAACTTGTTCTCAGTGAAATTAGTCGTACCTCTGCCATCATACGTGATTTATTGAACGTATCCTTTAGCAGCATTACCGTTAATGATAAAAATATTCATCAGGAAATAAAAAATTATCTGAGAATTAATGCTCCGGAAAAAGAAAAGATAGTTAAATATTTCAATGGGAAAACCCCGATTTTTGAGCATTTTGGTATTAACAAACAAGTTAAGTCATTATTTGGCAAAACGGTGTCTTTTAAAAACGGTTCTTATCTTATAATTGAACATACAGAGGCCCTTCATGTTATCGATGTGAATAGCGGTAATCGCTCAAAATCAGGTGATGACCAGGAAACGAATGCATTAAGGGTGAATATTGCAGCAGCTGAAGAAATTGCCAGGCAATTGCGGCTGCGTGATATGGGAGGTATTATAGTCATTGACTTCATTGATATGGTTAATGCCGATAATCGTAGAACACTTTATGATAAGATGAAGGAGT
>JAOZKQ010000513.1 GCA_029935275.1 Bacteroidales bacterium
GCCTGGCAAAGGCTTGCAAACATAGCCGATGGTCATTATCAGATCAGTGGTGTGACTAAAAACAAGGTGGCTTCGGCCTTTAACTATCACCCGGAACAAGGAGGTTTGAATTTTCGGACCAACCTTTATTACCTTGAGACAGGTGATTTTGGTAAGACCTGGACCAGTGCTGACGGTCAAAAGCTAAGCCTGCCACTTACGGAGGTCAATAATGCGGCATTGGTGAAGGATTACGAATCTGAAGGGCTAAAAGTTTATCTGAAGGATATCCGTTTCGACCAGGACGGACAACCAATCATCCTTTACATAACCAGTAAGGGATTTGAATCAGGCCCAAAGAATGATCCCCGTACCTGGACCACGGCATACTGGACCGGCAAGCAATGGAACATACAAAGGGTTACAACATCAGATAATAACTATGATATGGGCTCTCTTTTTATTGAAAAGGATGGTTCCTGGGTCATAATTACCCCAACCGAAACCGGCCCTCAAGCCTATAATCCCGGGGGAGAAATGGCTATCTGGAAAAGCAGGGACAAAGGAATGACCTGGAATCTAGTCAGGCAGGTCACACAAACAAGTAAGCGCAATCATAACTATGCACGTGCATCTGTAAATGCGCATCCTGATTTCTATGCTTTATGGGCTGACGGGCACGGAAGGAAGCCATCTGAATCTAAGCTGTATTTTTGCAATCGGGCAGGAGATGTTTATGTCCTCCCCTGGCATATGTCTGGGCCATTTGAGAAACCAGAACTTATTGAACCAAGCGAACTTAGAAACCGCTAATGCGTTAAGCAAACGCAGTTACAGGAGGCAGCTTCCCGGGCTAAAATAAAGTTTTATGTTTGTATATCAGAATTTTTATAAACCATAAAATATTCATTATGTCGGGAAAAATCATTTTTACCACGCTTTTTTTCTTTGTTTTTCTTTTTCAGCTCGGGGCCCAGGAATCAGAAGTAAGAATCAATCACGAAGGAAAAGATTTCACACAGTTAAAACACACCTGGAAGGCTCAATGGATCACTCATCCTACAGCTTCCACCCTCGAATATGGTGTATTTAATTTCAGGCGTTCTTTTACACTTAACAAAAAACCGGAAAAATTTATAATTTATGTTTCAGCCGATAACCGTTACCGGATTTTTGTAAATGGCCACTACATTTGTATGGGGCCATCCAGGGGAGATATAGGTCATTGGCCTTATGAGACCCTGGATATTGCCAGCCATCTTAAGCAAGGTAAAAATGTAATTGCTGCTGAGGTGGTTAATTTTGGTGAGCACCGGCATGCTGCCCAGCAGACTTTTCAGACTGCATTCATATTGCAAAGCAATAAGGATAATGATTTAATAGTGAACACGGGGGACAAGCAATGGAAAGTGATAAGAAACCCCGCTTTTAACGACATCCCCTTCTCTTCAGCTGATATGCACGGCTATTATGCTGCCGGTCCGGGTGACCATTTCGATATGGCGCAGCACCCATGGAATTGGCAGGAACCTCATTTTAATGACAACAGCTGGTTGCAACCAAAGCTTGCTACAGTAGAATTCGCAGTCGGGCGGGGCTTCCTTTATGGCAGCACCTGGTTTCTCGTTCCCCGAAGCATCCCTTTACTGGAAGAAAGCGTACAAGTTATTCCCATTCTGGCACGTTCTAAGGGCATGGAAGCAAACGATGGGTTCCTGAAAGGGGAAAAACCACTGATCATCCATCCAAATGCTAAAGTCACCCTCCTGATGGACCAGACCCATCACACAATAGGTTACCCTGAACTACTGGTGAGTGGCGGCAAAAATTCCACTATAAAAATTACTTATGCAGAAGCCCTTTTCGATAGTAACTGGAAAAAGGGGGACCGGAATGATATAAAAGGTAAGAATATTCTGGGATATTACGATATCATCAAACCAGATGGTGGTGAACGTCGTCTTTATAAACCTCTGGCCCAAAGGACTTATCGTTTTATCCAGTTTGACATTGAAACAAAGGATTATCCATTACAAATTCTCGATTACCATGGCGTTTATACAGCTTATCCTTTTAAAGAAAATGCTGTTTTTGAATCGGATGATCCAGGCCTAACAAAAATATGGGATGCCTCCTGGCTCACCCTCCGCAATTCAGCAGTAGAAACTTTTATCGACCCCTACTATGAGCAAATGCAATACATTGGCGATACGCGGATAGAGGCACTGATTTCCCTCTACGTGTCAGGTGATGACCGTTTGATGAGAAAAGCCATTGAGATGTTTGA
>JAOZKQ010000514.1 GCA_029935275.1 Bacteroidales bacterium
GATTGGAAAAGATATATAATAATCCATGCTGCATCAGGAGATACCATAAAAAATATCCATAGGATAGAGGTAAACAATGAAATTTGCGATATTGCTTTTGGCCCTGTAGAACAAGCAGGAAAATATTATTTCTATTATTTGCCTTTTCAAGTTAAGGAAGGATATGGATTTTATTCAAAAAATTACCTGAAGAAAGAAGCTCCACCTGAAGATGCATGGATAAAACAAAGCATGCTAAATAAAGAAGAACATCTAAAAAATCTGAGCCAAGCCAATTTTATAAAAATTGAATCCAGGACTTCTTTTGATTCATTTTATCCAATGGAAGTCATTGCCCTTGAAACAGAAAAAGCCACTTATAAAGAAAAGTCAGAAAAAGAATACTTCCTCTTTGCAGAAGACCGGAAATTTCCTGTACGAATGCAGGATAATATACCTCAACGCTGGCTTGACTTCCCCCAACCTGCAATATTTTCAGGAGAAGCAGCAAAAAATGAATACTATGCATTTCAAATAGCCTTGTGGGCAAGCGAGCTTGATATTGAAGATGTAAGTTTTGATTTTGAACCCCTTACAAATGGAAGTAATCAAATTTCTGAGAAAGCATTTACCTGTTTCAATACTGACGGAATTGACCCGGATGGAAATGAATTCAAAAAGCAGGTGGGTGTAAAAAAAGGCAAGGTACAGGCTTTTTGGATTGGCGTGGATATTCCACAAAATATTCCTAAAGGAAGCTATAAAGGAAAACTAAGCTTAAAAACAGGCAATTCATCAACTGAAACGGTTGAATTAGAAATTAAAGTGAAAAATAAAATTCTTTCTGACAGGGGAGACAGTGAACCATGGCGGCATTCCAGGTTAAGATGGTTGAATTCAACGGCCGGTATTGATGATAATCCGGTTGCACCTTATGAAGCAATTAAATCCCTGGAAAACAGCAGCTATGAACTAAGCGGAAAAATTCTGAAAATAGGTAAGAAGGGAATGCCTTCTTCTGTTAATATCTATGGAAATGAAGTATTGGACACGCCAATATCCTTTGTTATAGAGACTAAATTTGGTATTGAACAGTTTGGGAATACCGAAGAAATAGAATTGCTAAAAAATGAACCGGGAGTAGCTTCCGGCTCATGGAAACAATATGGGGATAACTTTGAATTAAGCGGTGTAGGAATTATTGAGTCAGATGGCTGGATGAATTATAGAATAAAAGTCAAAGCAAGGAAAAACATGGATGTGGAAGACATTCGTTTGGAGATACCTTTTAAAAAAGAAATAGCAACTTATATGATGGGAATGGGATTGCCCGGCCAACTCACTCCTTCATACCATAAGGCAAAGTGGGAAGGACCGCAAGATGCCTTCTGGCTGGGAAATGTAAAAGGTGGGTTACATTGCGAATTACGGGGCACATCCTATTCCGGGCCATTACTCAACCTCTACAGACCTGACCCACCGGAGAGCTGGTACAATGATGGGAAAGGTGGGTTTAGTATCCAAACAAATGAAAAAGAAACAAAAGCGATTGTTTACAGTGGACAAAGAGATATGAAAGCCGGTGAAGAACTTGAATTTGAGTTTTCATTGCTTATTACTCCCGTAAAAAGATTAGACGCTTCAGCTCAGTTTACAAACAGATACTATCACAATGGAGGTGACCCCTGGCCTAAACAGGATGAGTTGGATGCAAAAGTAAAAATCATCAATGTACATCATGCCAATAAATTCAATCCTCATATAAATTATCCTTTTATTGCCACTAAAGAGATGAAACATTTTGTAGATTACTGGCATGAAAAAGGGATGAAAGTAAAAATATATTACACCATCAGGGAATTGACCAATTACGTTACTGAAATATGGGCATTGAGAAGCCTTGGTGATGAAATACTGGCATATGGCCGTGGTGGAGGATATCCATGGCTGCAAGAGCATTTTGTTGATCGTTACATGCCACAGTGGTATCAAAGGATTGACAGTGTAACAATCGATGCATCGGTATTGACCAGCACCGGAGAATCAAGATGGTTTAACTATTATATCGAAGGCTTGAGGTGGCTGGTAAAAAACACAGATATTGACGGTTTATATCTTGATGATGTGTCTTTCGACCGAAGGATGTTGAAACGAATTAGAAAAGTTATGGATGAAGTGAAGCCCGGATGTATCCTTGACCTGCATTCAAATACTGGCTTTTCCAAAGGGCCGGCGATTCAATACACCGATTTCTTTCCTTATCTGGATAAATTATGGTTTGGTGA
>JAOZKQ010000515.1 GCA_029935275.1 Bacteroidales bacterium
TCCTGTTGTTCCTGTTGCTCCTGTTGCTCCTCCTGTTCCATACCTTCAATGCTCATAATTGTATTAGTTGTAGATTTTTTAATGTCTAAAATTAAAAAATCTAAACCACAAAAACAATTCTTTGTCTTACTCTGATTTTTATATTCCTCTTGCTAATTTTTCAATTCGTGTTTTGTCAGAAAGGTCTTCTTTCACGGAATGTCCTTTTAATGGAATTATTTTTTCATGGATTGCATCTAATATCCAATTAACCTGAGGAAAGAAATAATCTTCAAGTTCATGTGCAGGAATAATCCAGTTTTTAGAGCCTACTACAACAGGTGGAGCATCCAGGTCATCAAAAGCCAGTTCTGCAATGGTTGCCGCCATTTCCTTCAGGTATGACCCCCTGGAAGAAGCATCACTTACCAACAGGATTTTACCGGTTTTCTTAATTGAATCAAGTACAGGCTGATAATTAAACGGAACCAGGCTTCTAGCATCAATTACTTCCACATCCATATCATATTTTTCGGCAAGAATATCTGCAGCTTCCACTGCTTTATACAAAGTAGCTCCAATACTCAAGATTGTAATATCCTTACCACTCCTCTTAACATCAGGTTCTCCAATAGCTATTTCATAGTATTCTTTTGGAACACCATCTTTGTGAAATAATTCCCCAATATCATAAATACGCTGGCTTTCAAAGAAGATTACCGGATCAGTACCCTGTAGTGCCGCATTCATCAAGCCTTTTGCATCGTAGGGAGTAGCAGGAAAGACAACTTTTAATCCAGGAATATGAGCCACCAATGATGACCAGTCCTGGGAATGTTGGGCCCCATATTTGGAACCCACAGATACCCTTAAAACCACTGGCATTTTCAGAATATTTCCGCTCATTGCCTGCCACTTAGGCAACTGATTAAAAACCTCATCCCCTGAACGGCCAAGGAAGTCACAATACATAATCTCAGGAATAACCCTTCCACCACACATTGCATAACCAATAGCGGTTCCAACAATTGCCCCCTCTGATATCGGTGAATTAAATAAACGATGAAAAGGCAGCGCTTCAGTCAAACCCCTGTAAACAGCAAAAGCCCCACCCCACTCACGGTTTTCTTCACCGTAGGCTACCAGGGTAGGATCTTTATAAAACCGATCAATAATTGCTTCAAACAAAGCATCCTTTAATTGAAAGGTCTTCAATTTTGAAACCGGTTTTCCGCTTCTATCCAGGGCAAATCGTTCCTTTTTTTGAAGTTGTTTAACCCTGGGGTTTTCTTCCATAGGATGATTCACAACAGGAGTACGATCTTCCATAGCCGTAACCGACTCGTTAGAGAACATCATATCCTCAATCAGTCCCGGGCTTTTTACCAGATCCATTCTTGGCGAAATATCATCGTTTATAGCCAGCTTTAGAATCCCCGTAATTTTATCCTTAATAGCCTCTTTTATCCCATCAATAGTTTCCTTTGTTGCAAGCTTTGCCTTAATTAACTGATCTTCATAGCTTTTAAGAGAGTCTTCCTCCATCCAGGCTTCAATCTCATCTTTTGTCCTGTAGGATGAGGCGTCAGATGGGGAATGCCCGCTGTAACGATAAGTCAAAATATCAAGTAATACAGGCCCTTTTCCGGCTTCCAGTAATTCTTTTTTGCGTTTAAAAGCATCAATTACCGCCAGGGGATTATATCCATCAACCCTTTCGGCATGCATTTGCTCAGGATTTACCCCGGCACCAACCCTGGCAAGCATATCATAACCCATGGTTTCCCCACGTGTCTGCCCCCCCATCCCATACTGGTTATTCATAAAATTAAACAATATCGGTAAACCACCATTGTAACCATCTTCCCATAAGGTCTTGAACTGATCCATGGCTGAGAACATCATACCTTCCCAAACAGGTCCACAACCCATTGAGGCATCCCCTAAGTTTGCAACAACAATCCCATTTTTCTGATTTACCTTTTTATATAAAGCAGCACCCACTGCAATATCGCCTGATCCTCCAACAATGGCATTATTCGGATAAATACCAAAAGGAGGGAAAAAAGCATGCATTGAGCCACCCAAACCTTTATTAAAACCTGTTTCCCTGGCAAATATCTCAGCCAATGTCCCATATAACAGAAAATCTATTGCCAGCTCAGAGAGTTTTCCCTTTTGTCCTTTTTCAACCACCGACAAGGTTTTCCCTCCCATATAGCCCTTCATTATTCCCATCAACTTATCTTCCGGCAATTTTGAAATAGCAGATAAACC
>JAOZKQ010000516.1 GCA_029935275.1 Bacteroidales bacterium
GAGATACGGTTGATATTTTCCTTGCCTATGCAGACTCAGCTCTAAGAATAATTTTTTGGGGGGATGATATCGAAGAAATTGAATCTTTTGATCCTTTAACAGGAAAAACAAAAGAATCTATGGATCAGGCCGTTATCTTCCCTGCCAATATTTTTGTTACCACCAGGCCAAGAATCAATAATGCCCTTGCTGAGATTGAAAGTGACATGTTTAAGCAGGTGGATTACTATAAGGAAATAGGAAAGCACCAGGAGGCCATACGACTGGAACAAAAAGTCAGATATGACCTGGAAATGATAAAAGAGCTGGGTTATTGCAGCGGAATCGAGAACTATTCCCGTTATTTTGACGGACGTGCACCGGGTACCCGCCCTTTTTGTCTTCTTGATTATTTTCCGGATAATTTTTTAATGGTTGTTGACGAAAGTCATGTAAGCATACCTCAGATAAGAGCCATGCACGGAGGCGATCATTCCCGAAAACAGGTTTTAGTAGAATATGGTTTCCGACTTCCGGCAGCACTCGACAACCGACCCCTAAAGTTTGAGGAATTTGAATCTATGACAAACCAAACCATTTATATGAGTGCCACACCGGCAGATTATGAACTGGAAAAGTCAGAAGGTGTGATTGTGGAACAGGTAATCCGGCCCACCGGATTAATAGATCCGGGAATTGAGGTTAAACCCAGCCTTAATCAGATTGATGACTTGCTGAATGAAATTCACCTCCGGATTGAAAAAAATGAAAGGGTACTGGTTACTACCTTAACTAAAAGGATGGCTGAGGAACTGTCAGCTTACCTGATCAGGCTGGAAATCAAATGCAGCTATATACACTCTGATATAGATACAATAGATAGAATTGTGATCATGCAGAATCTCAGGGAAGGAATCATTGATGTGCTTGTTGGCATAAATCTACTCCGGGAAGGGCTTGATCTTCCTGAAGTATCACTGGTAGCAATTCTTGATGCTGACAAGGAAGGGTTTCTACGTTCGGAAAGATCCCTCACCCAAACTGCAGGCCGGGCTGCCAGAAATATTAACGGCAAAGTAATCATGTATGCTGATAAGGTTACCCGGTCTATGCAAAGAACCATTGACGAAACCAATCGTAGAAGGATTAAACAAATGACTTACAACCAGGAAAACAACATTACTCCTACTCAAATTCAAAAATCAACAAGATCAGTGCTTGCAGAAATGCAAAGTGGCAAAGGCAGAAAGGCATACTCCGAACCGGAAAAGCCGGATGTTGCAGCCGATCCTATAGTTCGCTATATGGACAAACTAGCTTTGGGAAAAGCCATTGAGAAGGCTAAAAAGTCAATGGAACAGGCAGCACAAAAACTAGATTTCATAGAAGCAGCCAGGTTCAGGGATGAAATGTTTGAGCTTGAAAAAATATTGAACAAAAATTAAATAAAGGCGAATTATCACAATTTAAAATGACGTTCCAATACTAATAAAAACCAGGGCCTGTGAACCAAGTCCTGCTCTAAAAATAAGTGATTTAGCAGGATTTTGATAGCGGTAAACAATATTTGCCAGGAGTCTTAGTTCTCCGTCATCAAAACAAACATCTCCATAGTCATCGCATTCATTTAAATAATATGTACCCAGATCAAGTTCAAGATGTGATCTTTTTTTTCCAATAATATAGGCTAAATCAAGTTTAAAAGCATTGGCACTTACGCCCCACATTAGCCAATAAGCCCAGCCAACCTGAGCAAACAAATAAGATTTCTCAAATTGTGCTAATTGTCTTTCATAAGTTATTCCGGAACCATAAGCAAATTCAGGACCATGTAAGCCAATATTCAAGTTGAAATAAACACTATTTTTATCTAACTGAACTGGGTCATTGCCTTCCTCCTGCCCATAAGACATTAGAAATGTAAATATTAAAACCAGGATGATAAAAATTCGATACATATTAGGGTGATTTTGGATAAAGCCCTAAATGTAAATGAATATTTATAAAAAAAGAAGTTTAATCAAATTATAGAAAGATATTGGATTGCTTCCAATTTCATAAGGACTATATTAACCTGAGTTAGTATGTGCCTATAATATCGGGATACTATTAAATTGCGTTCCATATTATTTTTTTTATTTTCAATTTAGCTTTCTTACATGGAACGCTAACTTGCTGTTCGTCACCATTCCCGGGGCTTCACCCCGGGCTAATAGTTTCGCCCACTTCGGGGCTGTGCTATCCCTATTAATTAAAACTATCGACTTTAT
>JAOZKQ010000517.1 GCA_029935275.1 Bacteroidales bacterium
AAGATGTACACAAAAGGGGAAACACGCTACGGAAGAAAAATATCCTATGGATTTGGCTTCAGAATAAACGACAGGAAAAGTGAATTGGAAATTTATCATGACGGTAAATGGAATGGTTTTCGCAATTCCATTAAACAATATCCTGATAATGACCTGGTTATAATATTCCTTGAACATACCAGTTATTCTTCTCCTAATAGCATTATCAACAAAGTAAGGTCTATTGTGGAAAAGAACAGTACCTTACCTTTTAAAAAACGAAATTTGCCTTAAACGGGGATCAGTTATCAGGGATCAATTATCAAGAAACAAGATATGTCAAATAATTTTCCTAAGCATTAGAGATCTTCGACTGATAAGATTTTTTAAATCTATGAAAGTATCAAAACTTTTGTTTTGGAATCTTTCTCATCCGGAGGCTTTTCGGGGTTACTTCAAGAAATTCATCTTCTTTAATATATTCCATTGCCTCTTCCAGGGAGAATTTAATAGCCGGTGAAATCTTGGCTGCCGCATCAGATCCTGAAGCACGCATGTTTGTAAGTTTTTTACCTTTTAGAACATTTACTCCAAGGTCACTCGCACGGGTATATTCACCAACCACTTGTCCCTTGTAAACTTTATCACCGGGTTCAATAAAAAATCTACCCCGATCCTGCAAACGATCAATGGCAAAAGCCAGCACCTGACCTGTATCCAGGGATACCAAAGACCCGTTGCTTCTTCCGGGAATATTTCCTTTCACTTTACTATATTCACTAAACCTGTGACTCATAACGGCTTCCCCGGCCGTAGCTGTAAGTATGTTATTCCGTAAACCAATTAATCCCCTGGAAGGTATATTGAATTCCAGATGTATCAGATCTTCTTTCGGCTCCATGATCATCAAATCGCCTTTACGCATGGTTACCTGTTCAATTACTTTTCCTGCATATTGTTCCAGAACATCAATTACAAGAATCTCAAAAGGTTCACACTTAATTCCTTTCACCTCTTTTACGATAACTTGTGGCTTTCCTACCTGGAATTCATATCCTTCCCTTCTCATGGTTTCAATCAGGATGGAAAGATGCAGGATACCACGGCCAAATACGTCAAATTTATCTTCAGTATCTTTTTGCTCCACTCTCAATGCAAGATTTTTTTCCATTTCCAAAAAAAGCCGGTCTCTCAGATGACGGGAAGTTACGAATTTCCCCTCCTGTCCATAAAAAGGTGAATTATTTATAGTAAAAAGCATACTCATGGTTGGTTCATCCACAGAAATTCTTGGAAGTGCCTCAGGAATTTCCTTATCAGCAATCGTATCACCAATTTCAAAATCATCTATCCCTACAACCGCACAAATATCACCACTTTTAACATTTTTTACCCTTTCTCTTCCAAGACCCGTAAAAACATAAAGTTCTTTGACTTTCACTTTTCGCTTTTGACCTGCTTTGGAACAAAGTGTATATTCTTTGCCCTCTTCAATATCCCCCCTGAAGATCCTTCCAATAGCAATCCTGCCAACAAAATTAGAATAATCCATTGAAGTAATCTGAAGTTGAGGGGTACCTATGTTATTGGGTGCTTCTGGTATCTGATCCAGAATAGCATCTAACAGAACAGTTATATTCTCAGTTTTATCTTTCCAATCCATTGACATCCAACCAAATTTAGAAGAACCAAAAACAGTTTCAAAATCCAGTTGGTCTTCGGTAGCATCCAGGTTGAACATTAACTCAAATACATCCTGCTGCACATCATCGGGACGACAATTCTCTTTATCAATCTTGTTAATGACCACAATAGGCTTAAGTCCAAGATTTAAAGCTTTGCCTAACACAAAGCGAGTTTGGGGCATAGGACCTTCAAAGGCATCTACCAAAAGTAAAACTCCATCAGCCATTTTAAGAACCCGCTCTACTTCCCCACCAAAATCAGCGTGTCCAGGGGTATCAATAATATTAATTTTCACTCCCTTGTACTCGACGGAAACATTTTTTGACAAAATGGTTATGCCCCTCTCCTTTTCCAAATCATTACTATCCAGAAGCAGATCGGTCATTTCTTTCCGTTTATCAAGAATATTTGATGCTTGTATAATGCGGTCAACCAAAGTAGTTTTTCCATGATCAACGTGGGCAATTATAGCTATATTTCGGATTGATTTCATATCTCAAATTTTAAGGCCGCAAAGGTAGTGTTTTTATTCGAGGATTCAAATATACGGAAAGGCAGAAGGCAGAAGGCAGAAGGCAGA
>JAOZKQ010000518.1 GCA_029935275.1 Bacteroidales bacterium
CAGCCAGGTGGGAAGTTTATGTTTGCCAGTTTTGTAGTTGACCGGCATTGCCTGGGGGTGAAAGATGCAAGCACCAACTGCAACTTTGAGGAAGGGCAAATAAAGGAAATAACTGAAAAACTATCCATGAATGGCAGGATTAAAAAAGTATCCCGGGCATATTTCCATAACCTGGTCTATGCAGCTGTTGATTATGCCGAAGAAATCGGTTTTAAACCACACCAGGATTTCAAACTGGCAGAATATGTCCTGGAACCTAAACTGGTTGATGATGGCATTGATGAAATAGAAGTGGGCATGAATGGAAAACCATTCTTTATCAATGGCCCTTATGATGATGTGGATAAAATAATTGCCACACTTAACACAAATGTTGGAAAAGGGAATTTCAACTATACTATAGGTGAGGGCTGAAGATGATAAGTACCTTAAATTAAATATTCTGGATTTGGAGTTTATCCGCCCCTGCCCGAATAAGTCAGGCGGGCGTGCCGGTACGGACAGGTTTGAGATTTGCCTTTTGAGATTTGTCTTTCCTGGATAATCCAAGTTAGGAAGTTGATATTTAAAACCAATGAACCGTTTCGCATTAATTGTTTTCCTTTTGTTCCTTTGTACCGGAAGGGTATTTGCCAATCCTGATATAAATTGTTTCTCCTCCAGAAACTCAAAGGCCTTTCAGCAAACGGAAAAAGCTACCATCACAGGTAAAATTACCGATACCAAAGGGAATGCCCTTATGTATGCAAGTGTGTTTATTGCAAACACCACCCTTGGCACAATAAGCGATGAGCATGGTGATTACCGTCTTAGCCATATCCCCTTGGGTCAACACACATTGGTTGCATCATATGTAGGCTATGAATTTCAAAAGATCTCCATAAATGTAAACAAGTCAATACTAAGCCAGAATTTACAGTTAAAAAAAACCTCACTGGAAATTGATGCAGTGGAGGTTCAGGACAAAAAAAGCAGGAATAAATGGAAACAAAATTTTAAAAAGTTTAAAAAGAGCTTCATCGGTGTATCTGAAAATGCGTCCCTTTGCAAAATAATTAATCCTGAAGCACTCATATTTCATTATGACAAGGAAACAAGGATACTAAGTGCAAAAGCCAGGGAACCGCTTGTTATTGAAAATAATGGCCTAGGATACACCATTCATTACACATTGGAAAAATTTGAATTGCATAAAAACGGCTTACGCATGTATATAGGAAGTGCACAATTCACCCCTTTTGAAACTGAAGATCATGGTAATCCTGAAGAATGGAAGAAAAACAGGGAGTTCGCTTATAGAGGATCTTTACAGCACTTTTTAAAAGTACTGGCCTACGACTCCCTTATAAAATCAGGATTTGTGGTACAGTCTGTCACGTCAATGAACCCTGCTAATAATGAAAAGGAAGTTGATTATATATTTAAACTTCACCCGGAACCTGTTGGCAAGGACATACATGTTCAAACCGGCAGGTATTATTATGAAAGAAGATTTTGGTTCAATAATATATTGGATGTAATTTATACCAAAGAGGGCGAAGGATTTGCGTATGGAGCTACAAAATTCCCGAAATATCGTTTAAAATCTTTTCAGCAATCGTGGATCAGGCTACAGGGGAAAGGTGCATTATTTAATATTATGGGCTATTTGAATGATCCAAACAGCTTAATTGTATATGGTTACTGGGCTTTTGAGAACATGGCTGAAGCCCTTCCTCAGGATTATGAACCGGATTAAAAAACTAGAGGCGCCATGCATGTTGTTTCTACCTTTTTATCATAAGATTTAGTTTATCATCATAAAATTTCTAATTTTACTCTGACTTTTTCATCCACCCTGATTTGTCCGGTATGAACATATCCATAATAGACATTTCTGTCATTATTATTTACCTTGCCGGTATCGTAATGATTGGGGTCCTATCCGTTAAAAAGATACGCGGGGCCAGTTCAGAAGATTATTTTCTGGCAAGTCGTTCACTTGGCTGGGGGGTTATCGGGGCTGCCCTGTTTGCCTCCAACATTTCCACCATCCACCTGGTGGGCTTTGCCGAGTCAGGCTTTACTTCCGGGCTACTGGATGGTATTTTTGAATGGATGGCCATTCCATTGCTTATCTTCCTGGGTTTTTTTATCGCCCCTTACTTTTTCAGGACACGCATAAATACGATCCCTGAATTTTACGAAAAACGATTTGATGGGAGGGCTCGGACTTTCATGGTCGTTTTTGCCATTTTAACTGCGC
>JAOZKQ010000519.1 GCA_029935275.1 Bacteroidales bacterium
GGTGATACGGGTGAGTGGGCTACTTCCTTAATGTTTATCTGGATGAAATATGGTCCGGCTGATTCCGGGAAATACTCTGCTTATGTTCATAATAATCAATTCTTCAGCAACGATCTTTTCCTGAATACAGGGGTTGAAGTAAACATGACGCTCAGGATTGAAGATAACGCTTTTACACTATTAAAAAAGCCTTTTACCACAGTTGAAAGCAATCGTATTCGTGGGGTTGGTCCTGGCTTTGAGAAGCAAGTCAGAAGTAGTAATAATGTTTTTAAGGAGTAGGAAGTCAGTTGTCATTGAATACGGAACAAGTTAGCAAAAGCAAGATAAGACCGAAGCCGGGGGTCAGAAAACATGAGATGGGCTGCAAAGTGAAATATATATAATAGTAATTTATTGTAATTCTATAATTATTCAGTTGTTTTGGAAGTAATTTAACGACAGCGGTATCAGGGAACAAGGGCAAAAGGTATTCTCGTTTTCACTTTAAATATAATATCACCATGTTTAATTTAACAAAAGCTTTGCGGTTTACTTTTTTATTTATTCTTGCCAGCTCAGTCACTATTCAGGCAATGGCAAATAGTGAAGGTCGAAACAAAATCAGGAAGGATACGGCATCTGTTAGCCAAACAGTAAATCCCAGATTAGATAAAGCCATTTTTGTTGTGAACTCTCCCATCCGTGATTTGAAGGAGTTCAAAACTTTTGCTGACCAGCTTGCCCGTTTAAAACCCTTTGGAAGAATTGATATAACTATCAATTATACTGCCGAAAAAGCTAATTTCGAAATGCCTGAAGGAGGAAGCCCATGGCATGAATATGCAGCCTATGACCGAGGGTTGTCAAAATTCTTTCCTGATGAAAAGATCACTCCCTTTATCCCTGAGGAACTGGTAAAAAAGAACCGGCAACTTCTTATGAATAAAGTAAAAATACTCAGGGATATGGACCTGAGTGCCGGATACAGGTGTAATGAACCACATTTTCTGCCTGAAGCATTTTTTGAGGCTTACCCTCATTTACGTGGCCCCAGGGTTGATCATCCGAGACGTAGCTCCCAAAAAGAATTTGCGCCTTGTTTTAATCAGAAAGAAACACAGGAAATGTACCGGAATATGGTCAACGATTTATTTAATAATGTACCGGAAGTTCATACAGTATATATCAGCATGAACGATGCCGGCTCAGGGTTTTGCTGGGCGGATTGGCTTTACAGTGGTCCCAACGGACCTGCTGATTGCAAAAACCTTAAAATGAGCGAAAGGGTGCTGAATATGCTGGATATTTTTAATGAAGGAGCTGCACTAAGCGGTCATGATGTTAACTTTTTAATGAGAGGTATGTTTACCGACAATGAGATTGATGATATAGTGAATCATTTACCAGAACATTCTTATGTTCAGGGTGTTGGCAAAGGTAGTTTTCCTAATATGAAAAGTATAGGAAGTATGGCAGGATCTGCTTATCCTGTAAAAGGAATTATTAATCCACTTGGAATTTTAAGAACATTAAACAAAAGCAGCGAAAATATTCCTCAGTGGTACTCAATGAGCTTTGGCGGAGCCTATGGCCGTGGCACTGAACTACCGGAAACCGTGGAGAAAGTTGTTGATATTGTTGAAGATAATCTTAGTAATCCTGTTGAGGTAGGATTGATACCTACACTTCAAAACTTACAAAAACTTTGTATTAAATGGGGCGGGGAAAAATCATCAGAACAGTTGTTCAATGCTTTTGTTGGTTTGGATGAAGCCTTGAAATATAAACAAGCTACAATAAGAGGCTTAAGTACACTTTATTGGGGAGTGTCAGCACGTCATATTACCCGTCCATTGGTATTTGCCCCGCAAAGGCTCACTGCTGAAGAAGAAAAGTACTTTCTTCCACATATTTTCAATATTTCCGTTGATGAAGCACGCATGGATTATATGGATATACATGGAGGGGGCCACACAGCTATAGCCATGGGATCTGTTGATAAATTCCTGCAGGGCTTAAAAAGGGTATATACTTCTATAGAAAAAATTACTAATGCCCCTGAACAAGAGTTTCTGGATAATATGGCAATGGCCCTGCGTATTTATAGCAGTATTGTAAGGAGTTGTGGTAATTTTAATGACGCACAAATTATCCGAAACCGAAACCAGGAAGTTCTTGCCGGACCAATTCACAGACCGAATAAAATCCCGACCTGGACAGGCGATCAGGACCTGCTTGATTTTAATGAGATTATGCG
>JAOZKQ010000520.1 GCA_029935275.1 Bacteroidales bacterium
AAAAATGAAATTAATTTTACTGATATTTATAACTAATCAATAAATAATATGGGATTTAAACCGATTTCTATAGATAAATATGTAAAGCTGCATTTAAAAAACAATCCTTCTGAAAAAGAAAATGATTTGCGTAAAAATTTGGATGTAGCTCTTAAGGCATATCAAAATGGTGAAAGATGTAATTGTGGAAATGACATCTGGGTTATTGGTTCCGCTGCTGTTGGAAATAGTTGTTTTACTTGCATAACAGGAGAGGGGCACCCTACGGAGGATTATGAAATTGATACAGCTGTTAAAAAGAGGGACAGTATAAAAGGCCGCCGGCATATTGATGATATGGATAGAACTAAGATTGCAGGGATCTTTGACGATGATGGCTATGAAATAAATATGGATTTGATTAAAAAACCATCTTTATGTTTGACTTGCATTAAGGATGGTGACCCGGCTGAGGAAATATTATGTATGTTGACCCGTAATGACCAGAAAGATGAAAAAGTATTTCAATGTTATGCCTATAAAAAGTCCAGTTAAATTTAATGAAGTGTCTGGAATAAGTATTTTTTTTAGAGTATAATAAAATATCCGGGTTTTGGCTGCCCCCTGTACGTGGCCGTTTTGGCAAATAGAGGGATTTTTGTTAGTTTTTCGGAGCTTGCTGAAGAATAAAGCAAAAATCATGACAAAATCCACAGAATGAGAACCCAATAAATTAAATATAAAAATATGAAACCTAAAGTTGCGCTGGTATTATCTTGTGGGGGTGCCCGGGGCATGGCTCAAATTGGTGTAATTGAAGAATTGGGAAAAGCCGGTTTTGAAATAAGCTCGGTCGCAGGATCTTCAATAGGATCTGTTATTGGAGGTATTTACGCTGCCGGAAAGCTGCAAGAATTTAGCCACTGGGTTAAAAACCTTGATAAACTTGACGTATATAAGTTAATGGATTATAGTGTATCCAAAAGCGGGTTTATTAAAGGAGATAAAGTATTTAAGGAATTGCATAAGTTTATTCCGGACTCAAACATTGAAGACCTTCCCATTCCATTTGTTGCAGTCGCAGCAGATTTAATCAAACGAAAGGAAGAAGTTATTGCCAGTGGTTCTTTATATCAGGCAATAAGATCTTCGATTGCTATTCCGGGAGTAATTGTTCCAAACAAAGTAAATGGAACAAGTCTGGTTGATGGTGGTGTGATTGAGCCTGTACCCATTGAATTTGTCCAGAGGACAGAGGGGGATATCCTGGTTGTGGTTGATTTGAATGCAAAAGTTAATTATAATCCACCCGGAATAAGTAATGCAAATATCGGGAAAAAGCAACTACAGTATGATGAATTGGTAAAAAGGATTCGAAAAAAGCTGGGATTTCCGAAAAAACATGACTTTATGGATACGATGAAATTTGGGTATTTTGATATTTTATATTCCTCCATTACACTTATGCAGGAAAAATTATCACAAAGAACCATTGCTATGCATAAACCCGATATTCTTATACAAATACCCCGTTCTGCGTGCAAAACTTTTGAATTTTACAGGGCATCGGAATTAATAGAAGCCGGAAGAGATGAATTCAAAAAGCAATTCCAAAAATGGATGGAGGAACAGAAAGCTATCTCAAAAACAGTTTAAGCAATTTCAATTTAGTTTTATTGTATTTTGGATAACGAACAGGGAAATCTTTTTTATTCTTTTTATTCAGGATTGAACGGTAATGGGTGAAGGTATCAAAGCTGCTTTTCCCGTGATATTTTCCCATTCCGCTTTCTCCCCTTCCCCCAAAAGGAAGGTGCCTGTTAACGAATTGGAAAACAGTATCATTTATAGCTACAGTACCTGATCGGGTTTCTTTTAGTACTTTCATTTGCAGCGATTTTTTTTCTGAAAATATATAAAGGGCCAATGGGTCAGGGCGACTGTTTATAAATTCTAGGGCTTCAGCTAGTGCATGATATTCCATAACAGGGAGCAAAGGCCCAAAGATCTCTTCTTTCATAATCGGATCTTCCGGTTTAATATCCGTAATAATTGTAGGGGCAACATAACAATTCTCCGGGTCTGTTGTGCCTCCGGTTATTATAGTCCCTGCCTTCAACAATTCTTCTAATCTGAAAACATTAGCTTTATTTACAATTCGTACAAAATCTTTACTTTCCAGTGGGTTCGTACCAAAAAATATTTCAATATATAGAACTAGCTTTTCAATTAAGCGATCCTTGATTTTTTGGTCAGC